>JBCCLN010000107.1:0-13212 GCA_039026865.1 Bacteroidota bacterium
AAAATTATATATTTCTTAATAAAAACACTATTTAATTAATTTTGAGTAAAAGACATTGAATGCTAATCGAGTTAGAATAGAACTTTCTCGTATTAAGCAAAAAATTTTTTGGGTTAATGTTGTTTATTTTAAGGTCTTGGTAGGGGTGCCAAGACCTTTTTTATGATCTAATCACTTCTTTTTCACAAATTTGTTTCTCATTAATGAATTATAAACAAAGCCAAACATAAAAATGAACACATACCCATGGCACACCAACTATCCCGAAGGTGTAAAACACGAAATAAATCCAACTGCTTATCGATCTCTCTCAAAAATGGTAGATGATCGTATTGAGCAATATCAAGATTTAGTGGCATTTGAAAACATGGGCAAAGAGATCACTTTTCGAGAACTTGGTAGATATATAAATCAGTTTGCATCTTTTCTTCAGTATAACACAAACCTAAAAAATGGGGATAGAATTGCCATACAAATGCCCAATATTCTTCAATATCCAGTTGCGCTTTATGGTTCATTAAAAGCAGGGATGGTTGTAGTAAATACCAACCCTCTATATACTCCTAGTGAAATGCTACACCAATTCAATGATTCAGGTACTAAAGCCATCGTTATCGTTGAAAATTTTGCCTCCAACTTAGAAGAAATATATACTCAGACTCAAATTGAAACAATTATTATAACCAAGATAGGTGATTTGATTGGAGGTCTAAAAGGAAGCATTGTCAACTTTGTGGTGAAAAATATTAAGAAAATGGTGCCAAAATATAGCTTACCCAGAGCGGTAGCTTTTAATAATGCATTGAAGCTTGGCAGAAATAGGAAACCAGAAAAAATTGAGACATCCAATGAAGAATTAGCTTTTTTGCAGTATACAGGAGGTACCACGGGGGTTTCTAAAGGAGCAATGCTTACCCATAGAAATGTGATAGCCAATATAGAGCAGGTGTGTGAGTGGATGTTGCATGGTGGACTTGAAGAGCGAAAAGAAACATTTATAACTGCTCTGCCAATGTATCATATTTTTGCTCTTACATGTAATGGCTTGATGACCGTGAGGATTGGAGCCAGAAATATTCTAGTGACGAATCCGAGAGATATGAAAGCCTTTCTCAAAGATTTAGGCAGACATCAATGGACTATACTTACGGGAGTCAATACGCTTTTCAATGCTTTACTTAATCAACCGAAATTTAAGGATCTCAATTTTTCAAAAGTGAAGTTTTCTTTTGCCGGTGGAATGGCGCTGCAGAAATATGTGGCCGATAAGTGGTTTGAAGTCACTAAAACACCTGTCTCAGAAGGTTATGGTCTCACTGAAACCTCCCCTGTTCTTACGGCAAATCCGCTGAGAAAAGGTGCAGAGACTGGATACATAGGATTACCTATTCCTAGTACGGAGATTAAAATTTTCGATGATGACGGAAATGAAGTGAAAATTGGAGAAAGAGGGGAATTGTGTGCTCGAGGACCTCAAGTTTGTAAAGGTTATTGGAATAGAGAAGAAGAAACTGAACAATACTTTTACAACGATTGGTTTAAAACAGGTGATATCGCGGTAATGGACAAAAGGGGCTTTTTCAAAATAGTTGACCGAAAGAAAGAAATGATTCTTGTCTCCGGATTTAATGTTTATCCCAATGAAGTTGAAGACTGTATTGCTCTACACGATAAAGTTTTGGAAGTTGGTGTCATTGGTGTGCCGGATAAAAAATCTGTAGAAGCAGTGAAGGTGTATATCGTTAAAAGTGACGATAGCCTAACAGAAGGTGAGATTATGGAACATTGCGAAGAGAGCCTAACGGGATATAAACGACCTAAATACATCGAATTTATAAGCGAGCTTCCAAAATCTAATGTGGGAAAAATTCTACGGCGGGTTTTAAAAGAAACTGACCTGGAAAAAAATAGCTACGACTAAATTCTCCAATCAATCATTACCAATCAATCAATTCATGAACAAAGGCTTATTTATTACAACTTTTGTTTTTGTTGGAAATATACTTTTGGCTCAGCCAGATACAACTTATTGGAAAATAGAGGGTAATACTGGCCTTTCGTTTTCACAGGTATCACTTACCAATTGGGCAGGAGGGGGAGATAACACTGTGGCAATCAACTCCAGCTTTAACATGTTTGCCGATCGGATAAAGAATAGAAGCAAATGGGAAAATTACATTGACCTGGGATATGGGTTAATCAAACAAGGTGATTTGGATTTTGAAAAATCTGATGATAGAATCGCGATTGGCTTGAAATACGGTAATCAAATAATAAATGGAAATAGTAAGTGGTTTTACTCAGGCCTTTTGGATTTTAAATCGCAGTTCGCAGCTGGTTTCGATGTATCTTCAGATGTTGAAGATAGGCAGTCGATTTCTGATTTCATGGCACCAGGCTATTTAACGATTGGCACTGGAGTTGATTATTCTCCTAACGAGTTTTTATCCATTTCTTATGTCCCGATTTCTGGAAAGTTCACGTTTGTTACGACTCAAAGGTTAGCCGATGAAGGAGCTTTTGGAGTTGATCCTGCAGTCTTTGACGAGATTACTGGAGAGAAAATTGAAGATGGTAAGACATCTAGAGTAGAAATAGGATCATTTTTGAGGACACAGTTCAAAAAAGGCGGTTTTGAAAGTAGATTGGAATTATTTACAAACTACACAGAGGATTTTGGAATCATTGATGTTAATTGGCAAAATGCATTAATCGTGAAACTTACTAAGATAATTTCTGTAAGTTTTCTAACACAGCTAATCTATGATAAAGACGTTTTAATTGGAGACGATAACAATGGAGATGGAGATACAGATGATCCGGGGGAACTAGACGACAAAGTTCAATTTAAAAGCGTGGTTGGAGTGGGTCTCACTTATGGCTTTGGAGAAAAAAACGAATAGAAATTTCTTTGAATCATTCTTTTTCTAACTGATTTAAGATTATTCTTGCTCTAAGAAGGATTGTTATTTTTAAAAAACCTAATTATTTATGCCAGATTTTAGTGCTGTGGAAAATATGAAATACATCTACCCGATTCTTCTTGGGTTTATGGTTGTAGAATATTTCGTTGCAAAAGAAAATTATGAACTTAAAGACTCGCTTGCGGGATTTGGAATTGCATTAGGAGCTTCCGTTGTAGCATCTTTTACAAAAGTCTTTACCGTTATTGTTATTTTTCAATGGTTTTTTGATGTTTTGGAACCATACCGCATTGAATATCTTGGTTATTCAACAATCGGTTTTGCCTGGTGGGCCTGGGTATTGGCAATGTTAGCAGATGATTTTAATTTTTATTGGCATCATCGGCTGAGTCACACAGTGAGAGTGCTTTGGGCTGCTCATGTTCCACATCATTCTTCTAAAAATTTCAATTTTGCAGTTAGCATAAGAAATGGTTGGTTCATTACGCTCTATAAGCCTATATTTTGGCTTTGGATGGCATGTATTGGTTTCGAACCTATGATGATAGGGACAGCATTAATCATTAATGCGACCTATCAATACTTTTTACATACTAAATTATTGGGATCAATAGGTTTTTTCGGAAAGATATTTAACAACCCATATGTTCATGCAGTACATCACTCAAGCAATGTCGAATATTTAGATAAGAATCACGGTGGAATATTCCTTTTCTGGGACCATATATTTGGCACCTGGCAAAATATTATCCCAGGTGTAGACCCCAAATATGGTATTCTTAAAGATCCGGGAACTTATAACCCTATCAAACTAAATACTCATGAATTTGAAGCGATATTCAGGGACGTTAAAAATGCGAAAAGTTTAAAAGAAGCACTAATGTATATTTTCGGTCCACCGGGATGGAGTCCAGATAATTCTACCCTTACTGTAAAGCAAATTCAAGCAGGTATACAGCCATCTACAGAAATAGTCCTTGAACAAAAGCAAGGCGTTCCGGATAAAAAATCTTCTACAAAAGCAGCTTAGTTTTCTTCAGGCTTTGATTTAATGTGAATGTCACGTTGAGGGAATGGGATCTCTATAGCTGCTTTTTTGAATTGATCGAAAATCTCAAAGTAAAGCTCCGTCTTTAGTATTCTAGGTTTATCCGTATATTTAGAAGTCCACACCGCTAAGGTAAAATTGAGGGAACTGTCCCCGAATTCATCAAAAAAGACGAGAGGTTTTGGATACTTAAGGACATTTTTATTTTCTATTGCCACCTTGGTCAATAGCTCTTTCACTTTTTTAGGGTCTTCACTATAGCTAACCCCCACCGGAATATCAAAGCGTATGTTGCGATTATTATGGCTCCAATTGATCACACGGGATGAAATGAATTCTGAATTTGGAACAATAATTGACACATTTTCATTGGTGAGAATAGTTGTCGCGCGAATAGAAATATTAATCACATCACCCTCTGTATCTCCCACTACTATTCTATCACCTACTTTAATTGGTTTTTCAAAAAGTATGATGATACCTGATATGAAATTATCTGTAATATTTTGAAGGCCAAATCCTATGCCTACTCCTAAAGCTCCTGCAAGGAGACTCAAAGAGCTTATGTCTATTCCGGCAGTTTGAATAATAACTATTGAGCCAATAAATATGAAAAAAACTCTCGCAATGAGCCCTATAGAGTTTCTTGCTCCACGGTCCACATTGGCTCTCAGCAATATTTTATTGACCAATAGGTCCCTAAAGCGTCTTCCTAGGAAAGAGAGAATGATGAATCCGAAAATGAAATAGAAAATAGTGCTTAGATTAATTTCACTCTTACCTAACTTGAATAGACTAGTGGTAAAAATTTCACCAATACTTGTTATAAAGTCAATTATAGTCTCCCAGACATCATTTAACGTTTGCATTTCTTCTAATCTAACAATAATTGTGAGAACCAGAATTATTCACTGTTTTAAGAAGGATATTTGCGCATTAAATTACAATAGTCTCAAGGACTTGGATTCTAACCTTCAAACAACATTTTTCAAAAAATCCCCTCCTTCTTTCTGTAAAAGAGAATATTAGCGTTCTATAGGTATGGGAATCTAACACGGAGATAATCCTCGTGCTAAGCTAAAATTTTATCCTTAGCATCATTTTTATTTCCGATGATGTATTTCCTTCAGACCTATTTAACCCTGAACCTGCTTCATCTCGATCTTTAAAAGTGAATCTCCCATACCTTGCCCAAATGGAAATTTTTCTTGTTGGATCATACCTCAACATGATGTAATTTCTAATTCCGGTACCATGATAAGCCGGAATCGAAAAAGCGTACAGAACATCATTTTCGTATATATATTGCGCATTATCAAAATTATCAGTTTCGAATAAGGCCGTCCGAGTATGGAATTTGAGCTTCCATAAATTGAAGTTTACATCCTGGATGATCGCAAATCCTTTCGTTTTTTCAGAACCCTCTCTTTGAGTACTACTTTGCACCCTGGTTTTTAATTGTAGTCCATTAGTGAGCTTATAGTTAATATTGAATAAATAATTGTGCTTAGTCTGATTAGTAAGGATGTTTAGGTTGTCATTTGGGATGGTTACTTGTCTTGTCTGCTGCCGTACCTGCGTGTACATCTGCACGTTCCTGCTTGGGAAGTGGGAATAGCGAACAAGCCATTCTTGACCAACCGAAGGAGCTTCCGTCCTATATTTCAACCACGGAAAGCGGAATCGATCGTAGTAAACATTTAAGTAATGCTTCCGATTAGGTTTTATGGATATGCCCCAGTAGGTACCTTTTTCATTTATGTTTCGAGAATTTTCAGAGAATGCGTTTCCATAAAAAGAGTGAAAGTCTCTATCATAATTTCTTAAGATTATCGCAAAATCTACAACCTTGGAAAGGCTGGCAATAAGCCCTCCTACAGCCCCAATTCCACCTGATGAGGATCTTGCAGTCTCTGCAAAGAGGGTGAAGTTTTGCCAGTTGTAGTTAGAAAAGAAAGAGAACACGTTATTATTATCTCCTTTAAATTCAAATTGATTGTAATTATTTGGTGTCTTGCCAAGGGGTACACTGTAGGTAGTGTGCAATCCTGCAATTCCTATCATCAACCACTTGGATAAAGAATAGGTCATCGTTCCTCCGTAGGACTTTTCATCAATTTGATTTCTTCTTTGTAGTTCACTTTCAGTCCGATGAAACCCTGAGGTAATAATAGAGTTAGCGAACTCCTCTTCAAACACTTGTGAGGGGTCGGAATTTAGGATGGTTCCATTTATCTGTTCGCTCTCGAAAATCAAAGAAAATTCTATAGAATCAAGTCTAATATTCGCGTCTTCTTTCGTATTTGAGTAAAATCCAGTTAATTCAACATTACCAAACTGTCTAGTAAGGCCTATTCCTCGAAAAAAACCAGACTCTAAGACAGAGGTATAAGGTCTTAGCCCTAAAGTGTTTCTTTTTATGGTATTCACTGTCTCTGCACCTTTACCTGCGTGGAATCCAGCACCAAAAACAATACCTTGACCTGCTTGGATTTGGAAATCCCCTAGCACGATTTTATTAAATCCTAGTTTGTTTTCCAAAAAGAAGTGATAAGAATAATAATCAAAACCTTTACGATTACTATCGAATGAAAAGGCCTCTCCTGCATCTTTTTCAAATGTAAATCCTAAACTAAAGTCGTTTCTGTGGCTCGTTTTGTATCGTCCATATATTTTATCTGGAGATCCTTGATATCTCTCAGGGGCAGTGGCTATGGCGTCTATTACTGCTCCTTCTTCATTTTCTATAAAAGTAGTATCGAAGGGTTGTGCTGATGTAAAACCTATTTGTCTCTCTAGTCTTCGGGCATACCTCAACAAAAAATAATTGTTCTCTTCATCTATTACTCGCCTTAAAAACGGTCTATTGTCAACATGGGAGTTCTGTACAGTAACAAATGGAAGCAGAGTGCGAACCGTTTGAGTGTTGAAACCTGGAATTACCTGTAGTTCATGTGTCGAGAGTAGATTGCCAAATTGGTTTCTATAATCAAAAAACGCGCTTACTTGCTGAGGGCTTAGAATGTATAAACTTTCTAATTCTTCTACTGATACCTTATTGAGATTGAGTTTGTTAGTATAGTAAAGTAGAAGAGACTCATAAACATCTTCATAAGAAAGGTCTTCATCCTGAATTTCGAAAAGTCGTTCAGCAAATTGTTCAAGGTCAATTTCTTCATTCTGAGCATGTGATAGCAGAGAGGTAATTAATAAAGTTATAGGTAGCCACTTCTTCATTTTTTGAATAAATAGGCAAGAGATACTTCATGGATGTTTCCTAATTCAGAATCATTGGAGAAGGCATAGTCAAATGTTAATCTTTTCAGATAAAAACCTACCCCAAAGGCACCAATTAAGGGTTCAAGCCTAATTCCAGTTCTGACAAAGACGTTATTGACTAGCTGATATTCTAAACCTGCTTTGAAGACCTCATCAAAATCAAGATCTTTTTCTATTTCTATATTGAGCATGAGTTCTTCAGTAGGACGATAGGAAAATCCTGCTTTCATCACAGTAGGAAGTTCTTCATTGGACTCGGATTCAATGGTTGCTTGGTTGATATTGAAAACATGAACACCAAAAACAAACTGAGGGGTGATCTCAGCTATTCCTCCAAATTGAATAGCCAGAGTTTGCTTTGTACCAACGGATTCGATATCGTATTGTATCCAATCCAAAGCTACACCCAAGGAGACCATTTGTAAAGTATTGCCGATCCCAAAATGAAGCTTCTGCTGGCTAAAGATGTCATCGCCAAATTTGTAGTAGCCTATCCCTGCATTTCCAAATTGGTGGTGAAAGATGCCTCCACCTCCAATTACTTGAAATTCAGAAAGATTATATCTATGTTGATAACCGACAAACACCGCATGGTTCTGTACTTTTCCAAAAGCACCTATATTATTGAAAAGCGCATACTCATCACTCACTGTGAGAGAGGCACCTGCCATTCCGGCACTTCTGGCGCCAAAAGAAAAATCTCCATCTTGCGCTTGTAAAAAAACAGCTGCAATAGTAGATATCGTACACAGAAAAAATCTATGCATTGCATATTGTGGCCTAATTGATCCAATGTTTCTGATTATTGTATATTAAATCACGTTTAACTTTCCGGGTATGAGATTAAACGGGTTCTTGTTGGCTATATTTTTTACCTTGGATCTAAAATGCCAAGTGGACACTTCATACTACAGGAATGGTGCTGTGAAAGCAATTGGAAAGGTTAATGAAGAAGCTAAGAAAGAAGGGAACTGGATTTTCTATTATCCTGACGGTACGCAGAGTGCAATGCTGAATTACCGAAAAGGAGAATTAAACGGACTCCAGTCATATTTTTATCCGAATGGTCAAATAGCCGGTATAGAAAATTGGAGAAAAGACTTGCTTGAAGGTAGTGCGAAATATTATTATTCTAACGGTCAGCCAGAAAAAAAAGGTAGCTACCATGAAGGGCTTTATGAGGGAAACTGGATCTTCCATTTTGAAAATGGAAACCCGAAGAGGAATGGATTTTATGACAAAGGACTTCCTCAAGGATCATGGAATTTTTACTTTGAAAACGGCCAGCTAAATCAGACTGGAAAGCTTATAGATGGAAAGGAAGATGGGTTGTGGAAGTATTTTGATGAGGATGGAAATTCTACTTATGAAGGAAAGTGGGAAAAAGGAGAGAAAGTTGGTCAATGGTTCTATTTTAAAAATGGAAAGAAAAAGAAGTGGAAGTTTTTTGATTAGCCTGTATTGCTGACGGTACAATCTTCAGATTACTTACAGGTAGTATAGGTAGCAACGGCACTTCTGACGGGTTATATCTCTGCCAATTTCCTTTAGTTTTTTGTTTCGATTTCCTCGTTCTACATTTGAAATATGCATACGATTACTCCCTATGAGCGTTGGAATCAATTCTACAATTCTAGCTATGATGAAAGATCCCCTTTTTCAGGGAAAGAGTACAACTATGACTTGTATTCTGAGAATATTTATGGCTACTATATTGATCCAGCGTGGGATTTTTTTGGGTCAGAAACACTTTACATTAAAATTATTTACATTGATTACTCGGCAGGTTTTGCTGCCATAGAGATGATAGGCGAGTGGAATGACGCTATTAACAATGATATCATGATGTTTAAAAGAAATATTATTGAGCATTTATCTAGTCATGGGATTAATCAATATGCGTTGATAGGAGAAAATGTGCTGAATTTTCATGGAAGTGATGATTGCTACTATGAAGAGTGGTTTGAAGATGTGGAAGACGGCTGGATTGCTGCTATTAATTTCAAAGATTTTGTTTTAGAAGAAATGAAACAATATAATATAGATAATTACATCAATATGTCTGGTAGTTTAGAAATAGAAAAGTGGCGCACACTCACCCCTGGTAAGTTTTATGAACTTGTCAATAACCTTATCCAACGGAGGTTGGCATTTTGACCCGAAAAATTCGGGTGTTATTCATTGAGATGATGTAACACCATGAATAGGAGAATCCTTTGAAAAACCCGACTTTTGACCCAACTTTTCGCTACCCAAAATTTCAAAAGCCTCATTTACGACCAGTAAACTACGTTTTTGAAATTCTGAAAGCCTCGATTTGAACCAAAAATCCAGTTTTGCAAAGGATTCTATAAGGTAGTTGATTTCGAATAAGATGACAAAATCGTTCCCCAAATTTGAGGAACCAAAAATCATTCAGAATGAACATTAACCTAATGTAAATCAATTACTTGAATCAATTCGCTACTATTTGTGATGAATAATGTGAATTAAACGAAAGATCCCCTCTTCTAATCTACAAATTGCACTTCAGCTAACTCTGAGATCAAATACATTCTCCCAGTTTTCAATTCTTTGCAAACTGACCGAGTCCTTTTCTTTTCCAGTTTTACGAAAGTCTTATTGTTAAAGATAAATACCTTTCCGACCTGGATGTTTTGTAAAAATATACCCGGAGTTGAAGCATCAAATTGTTTAAGTATTTTATACAATTCAGGATCAGCACAGCTTGATGCCTTAGGGTTTTTAAAATAACTGATAAGCGCTCCCAGAACACTCTCCGGAAACACATGCGTAGTTAAAAGAGGTTGGGCTATTTCTTTAAAGCACCGTTTCCACTGTTTTCCATGAGGCTGGATTCTCCTCCCGTATTGGCTGAATGCTATAAGATGAGCTACTTCATGTAAATAAGTTACTAAAAATGCATAAGGATTTAAATCATTGTTGATGGTGATTGTATGCCTTTTAGTCTTTGGGTGATATCGATAGTCGCCTAATTTGGTTTGACGTGCTCTCTTGATTTTGAATTCGAATCCAAATTTTATATAAAGTTTGTCACAGTAGCCAACAGCATTCGGAGGCACGAATCGGTCGAAAACTTCTTTTGAAGTCATTTCTTTCTAAATACTACTTTTATAGGCACCCCTTTGAAATCGAAATAATTTCTTAATCGATTCATTAAGTAGCGCTGGTAGGGTTCCTTTACATACTGAGGAAAGTTGCAGAAGAAAGCAAATGTAGGGGTTTGAGTAGGTAGTTGGGTAATGTATTTAATCTTTATATAATGACCTCTAACTGCCGGAGGTGGATAGTTTTCAATTTCCTTTCCCATGATTTCATTTAATTTGGAAGTTGAAATTTTCCTTGAGCGGTTTTTATAAACGTTTAGCGCCAACTCAAGCGTTTGCATGATCCTTTGCTTATTTAATACTGATGTAAAAATAACCGGTAGATAGCTAAGAGGACCCAATTTCTTCGCGAAAGCTTTTTTGTATTCATCCGCAGTTTTCGTGTTTTTTTCTATTAAGTCCCATTTGTTTACCATCAGCACCATTCCTTTTTTGTATTTGTGAGCCAAGCCTATGATATTCATATCCTGGGATTCTAATCCAGTCTCTGCATCTATCATGACAATGCAGACATCTGAGTTTTGAAGTGCTTGTATCGCGCGGAGTACAGAATAGAACTCAATATTTTCCCGGACTTTTGATTTTTTTCGGATTCCTGCGGTATCAGTAAGGATGAAGTTTTTCCCAAAAAGATTGTATCTGGTATTTATTGCGTCTCTTGTTGTTCCTGCGATGTTGGTAACGATACTTCTCTCTTGTCCTACCAGCGTATTCACGAAAGAAGATTTTCCAACATTAGGTTTTCCTACTATGGATAGTTTTGGCAAGGACTCTTCTTCAGTCTCTTTCTCTCTTTCGAAATGAGTTGAAATTTCATCCAGTAGGTCACCAGTACCCGAACCACTCGCTGCTGCAATGGCAAATATAGGTGCGTCTAGCGCTAAAGAATAAAACTCATTGGCGCTTAGCAAGCGTTCTTGGTTGTCTGCTTTGTTTGCAGCAATAAAAATAGGCTTATTAATCTCCCTCAGTACGTTGGCAAAATCCTGGTCCAAGCCATGAAGTCCGGTACCGCAATCCACCATGAAAAGAATGGCGCTTGCTTCTTTTAATGCTTCTTTTACCTGAGACCGAATGGCCTCTTCAAAAATATCATCTGAGCCCTCAACGTAACCTCCTGTATCTATAACGGTGAAATTTTTACCGTTCCACTCTCCGTAACCATAGTGCCGGTCTCTTGTCACTCCCGATTCATTATCCATGATAGCCTGTCTTTTTTCTATAAGTCGGTTGAATAGAGTGGACTTACCTACGTTAGGTCTACCTACGATTGCCAGGATATTTGCCATTATCATTTCTAAAAATCCTCGAAATTAAAGTAAAATGGTCTTGGATAATCTAAAACGAGTCAATTTTCGCTCACCTTTTCTCCAATCTGACGAAATTGTAAAGACACCATAAAAAGAATGACATCCACATCTTCCAAGGTCGTTTTCACATAGCCCATCATTTTTCCTGGAGTTGATAGTTTGACTCGATGGATCCTGGTGTATCAGAAAAACGATCTGGTAATTTTCTCGGTAAGAATACCAGACATCCGTTTACGGATTGTTTGAGCTTTACTGCTGGTGATGGCAAGCTTTTCCCCCATAAGAGCATTAAGCTAGTGGATTTTCCAACATTCGGTCTACCCATGATATTGACAAACCCGGATTTAAAATCATTTGGGATATTTTTCAAGATTATCTGTATGTTAAGCCTGATAGAATTGTGATTTTACTTACTTTTGTAATTTACACCGCGGGATGGAGCAGTTGGTAGCTCGTCGGGCTCATAACCCGAAGGTCGGAGGTTCGAGTCCTCCTCCCGCTACTCTGAAAATCAGGCAGTTACAGAAATGTGACTGCTTTTTTTAATGCCCTCTGTACAACATATGTACAACAAAGAGGGTTTTGCTTCAACTGCTCATACAAATTACTGGTAAAAAACGTATTTTACTCCATGGAGCAATTACCACAAAGAATCAATAATCATGTCTTAGAAACCAAGTCGAAAAAGCACTTTGATAGGCATGTTCCGGATGAATGGGTTGTCAATGAATTCAAATCAGATTACGGAACAGACCTTAGTGTTGAAGTTGCTGAAAACAATGATGTGACTGGGTTGAGCTTATCTGTTCAGCTCAAGAGTAAAGAGACCGAAAAGGATAAAGCGTTTGTAAATGTCGATGGTATAAAACGTAGTACAATCAATCGCTGGCTAAAAAGACTTGAACCAACCATGATTACTTGTTACGTGGCGGATAGAGAAGAATCTTTTTGGATTTGGTTTGATGCAAACACTGTGGATCTTTCAGCGAAGAATCAGAAGTTTAGAATTAAGATTCCAATCAATAACAGATTGTCCTTAATCAACTGGAACGATTTAGTTAGCAATCTGAAGAGCATCAATAGCCGTAAGCACTTGCTTTTTGAGATGCCTAAACTGGATTTCAACACCCTGACAGATGCCGAAAACATTGCATGGTCATTTTATCTGTCGCGCAATTATGGGAAAGCCCAGTTTTTTTTCACTGAGCTACTTGAAGATAACAGCACTCCCGAATTATGGAATGCTTTAGCAACATGTCAGTACCAATTGTACAATTATCAAGATGCATTAGAAAGTGTTAATAAAGCCCTGCAGCTAAGTCCGGACAATGCTTTGATTTTAGGTAATAAAGCGTGTATACTCACTGAGTTTGGAATTTATAAAAACGACAAATTAAGAGGTTTAGAAGGAAAAAAGATTTTTGAAAAGATAGCTCTTCTTGAAGATGACTATGACATTCACTTTAATTACGCGAATGCCCTAACACTTCTGGAAGAATTTGAACAGGCTGAAATCCAGTATA
>JBCCLN010000108.1:0-12848 GCA_039026865.1 Bacteroidota bacterium
CCATGAAAAATAAAAGAGAAATGGTACTTTCTTTAGTCAATTCGCCGAACTGACGTTATCTTATTTATCCCGAATTATTCATCATAAATCAGAACTCCTGACCTGACCCCTAAAATGAGGTAATAGATGAAGATCGTTCGTAAATTCTCTCTGTCACGATACTTTATCATTTCAAATTCAAAAACATCGTTTTCTTTCAAAAGATACTGTTTCCTTAGAGACACTAAATAGTGGCGAGTTGATTCAAGTAATTGATTTACCGTAGTTGAATATTCATACTGAATGATTTTTGATTCCTCAAATTTGGGGAACGATGTCGTCATCTCATTCGAAATCAATTACCTTATATTCAGAGTATTACATCATCTCAATGAATAACCCCCGAATTTTTAGTTTATGAATAACGGTTCTTATTGCAAAGGAGCAGTGTTTTATTCCCCTGAGAAATGACCTGACAATGAAATGCAGCAGAGCTTATTTTACCCACCAAAAAGGTATAATAGCCCATTTTTCAAATGATAGAAGAGACCGTAGATGTCTTTAAGTGATCATTTGCTTTCAAAATATGTGGTTTTTCATAGACGTATAAGTCCAATGATTGATTTGATTCATTGGTGATAAATATGTCGTCTTTATCAACCTTGATCGTTAAGTTTCTGTCCCTGAACTTTACGCTGAATAGGTATCCTTCCCATTGATCAGGCAGAAAAGGACTAAAATGTAATTTTCCATTTTTCACCCGCATACCTGCCAATCCTTTAGTAAAAGCAGTCCAGGTTCCTCCCATCGAGGTAATATGACATCCGTCTTCTGTATCGTTGTTATAATCATCTAGGTCTAATCTTGCAGTACGGAGATACATTTCATAAGCCTTTTCTCTCCTTCCGATTTTACTCGCCAAAATAGCATGTACGCAGGGCGAAAGAGAAGACTCATGAACCGTCATAGATTCATAGAAATCAAAATTTCGTTTAATAGTTTCGATATCAAATTCATCTTCAAATAAATAAATACCCTGCAAAGTATCTGCTTGCTTGATATAGCATGACCTTAATATTCGATCCCATGACCAATTTTGATGAATCGGACGATGGTTATGATCAAGCTCAGATACAGGAATAAGTTCTTTATCCAGAAAACCATCTTGTTGCAAAAAGACTCCTCTGGATTCATTATAGGGGTAGTACATTTTATCAACGATATCATTCCATTTGTTAGGTTCCTTAGAAGAATCGAAGTTTACTTTTTTAAAAAGCTTTTCAAGTTTTTCATCATTCTGAAATTTTTCAATTCCTTCAAGCGTATACTTAAGAGTCCAACAGGCGATTTTATTGGTGTACCAATTATTGTTTACGTTATTTTCATATTCGTTCGGTCCCGTCACTCCCAGCATTACATATTTCTGTTTCTCTTCGGACCAATTTACTCGCTGAGCCCAAAACCTTGATATAGCAATAAGTACCTCCAATCCATAATCAATCAAATACTCTTCGTCGCCGTGATAGTTTACATAATCATTAATGGCGTAAGCGATTGCTCCATTTCTGTGAATTTCTTCAAAGGTAATTTCCCATTCGTTGTGACACTCCTCTCCATTCATTGTAACCATCGGATAAAGCGCAGCTCCCTGGTTAAATCCTAATTTTTCTGCATTTTCAATCGCTTTCGAAAGATGTTTATACCTATAAAGCAGTAAGTTTCTAGATACTTGTTGATCTGAAGTGGCCATGTAGAACGGAAGACAATATGCTTCAGTATCCCAATAGGTACTTCCTCCGTATTTCTCGCCGGTGAACCCTTTCGGACCAATGTTCAATCGTTCATCCTCTCCGGTGTACGTTTGATTCAATTGAAAAATATTAAAGCGAATACCTTGCTGCGCGGCTACATCTCCTTTTATATTTATGTCGCTTTTATGCCATTTTTCTCGCCAGGCTTCCTTTTGTTCATCCAACAGCTTTTCAAATCCTAGAGACTTAGCATTTTCAACTTGAGCCTTACATTCGCTTACTAAGTCATTTTTCGGTAGGTAAAATGAAGAAATATTGGCAGCATATTTTTTGATTTTTATACTTTCACCCTCTGAAACTTCCCCCTTCTCAATTATCTCAGCATATTTTTCTTGAGTTTGTGTGGTTCTTCTTTCACTTGCAAAGCTGCCTTCTATTTCATAGGCCATGCCTGTAGCTACCCAAAAATCCGTCTTTTTCGTATTTGCGAGAACATGTGTAAAATTAGGAGATGCATGCTGTTCCTGTTCATTCCAGAACTTCTCATCGTAGTTAGAGTCCTCATTTTTGACATTGAAATCTAGATATAATCCAATAGCTATTTCTCCTGAGAAGTTCACAGGCGTTAATTCATATGACAGAGCCCCTACTTTGGAGTGAGTCAGACTGCAAAACCTTTTTGTCCTGACTTCGATGATTTTCCCGCTTTGAAGTACCGCTCGAAAAGAACGTGAAAGCCAACCCTCCCGCATATTAAGCTCTCGCCTGAAAAAATTAACATGACAATTATTGAGATCCAGTTCTTCGCTTTCAAACGTAATCTTAAGCCCGATCCAATTCGCCGCATTTAGCACTTTAGCAAAATATTCAGGATAACCATTTTTCCACCAACCTACTCGTGTTTTATCCTCATAGTACACCCCAGCTAAGTAGTTTCCTTGTAAAGTTTCGCCAGAATACCTTTCCTCAAAATTGGCCCGTTGACCGAAGATGCCATTGCCGATACTAAAAATGCTTTCAGATACTCGATTTAAAGATGGATTAAAGCCTTCTTCAATGATTGACCAAGCATCGTATGTAACGAAATTTTTCATTGGGTACGGTTTAAATATGATAGGCTAAATTCTTTCATATTAGGAATGACTACATCAGCCTCTTTCAATACTTCTTGTTTCCCAATTCCGATGCAATACATTCCGCCTTTTTTAGCTGCTTCTATACCAGAACACGCATCTTCGATAACCGTACATTCACTAGGAGATACATTCAGTTTTTTTGCAGCCAGAAGAAACACCTCCGGATCTGGTTTAGAGTTCTTAATATCCTTGCCATCTATTATAGCATCAAACTTCTTAGTCAAACCTATGGATTCGAGGATTCTGGTAGCGTTCTTGCTAGAAGATCCAATCGCACATGCGATATCATGCTCTTTTAAAAGTGCTAACGATTCTAATACTCCGGGAAGAATGTCTTCTTTTGTCATATTTGATACAATAGAGACATATCTCTCATTCTTTTTCGCGATAAACTTTTCTTTTTTATCATCAGACAGTACGATTCCTCCTATATCTAGTATTATCTCCATTGACTCTACCCTACTCACGCCCTTGAGTTGTTCATTTTCTTTTTCTGTAAAGTGGATTTTTAATTCATCCGCAATGGTTTTCCACGAGGCATAATGAGCAGAAACCGTATCTACAATTACTCCATCAAGATCGAAAATACAGGCTTTACTTAGATTCATGTGAAGTTGGTATGATGATTTTTAGCATGACTAGACATTTGAGTAAAAATAAAATGTTGAATGGACTATAGGATTTCTTTGAACACAAAAACCGCCACAAAATAAATTATTTAGAATCCTTTGAAAACCCGCCTTTTGGCCCAGCTCTTCGTTACTGAATATTTCAAAAGCTTCATTTACGACCAGTAAACTACGTTTTTGGAATTCCATAAGCCTCGATTTGAACCAAAAATCCAGTTTTGCGAAGGATTCTATTAAGTTTTGAGGTGGTGAAAAGAATAAATCGTAATATGTGAACACTTACATATGGAATTAAATTGGTTCTAGATTAAAATTCATTGAAGTAGACTCTTACATAAATGGCTCTGGCAAGTCATGAACAAAGAAAATGGATCATTCAGATAGGGCAAGCACAACAAATCAGCAGATTTCTAAGTCCAAATGTGCTCACATGCTTGCTAACCCCCATTTTTTATATTTACTAAGTGCCTATTTCTATAAAATTAAGTATTAAATATATGAGGTTAGTATCATTGTAAATCGAAAAAACGGACACACAGAAATGAGAAAAAAAATTGTTGCTGGAAACTGGAAAATGAATTGTACTATTCCCGATGGGAAAAAACTTGTATCTGAAGTCGTAAATATGGTTGAAGATGAAGTAAACAATGAAACTGAAGTGGTACTTATCCCGCCTTTTGTACACCTAACCAGCATCCAACATTTGATTGGATCTAACCATCGTATTTCTCTGGGTGCCCAAAATTGTCATCAAAACGAAGGTGGCGCTTACACAGGAGAAGTCTCAGCGAACATGCTTGTTTCAGCAGGTGTCAAATACATAATATTGGGGCACTCAGAAAGACGAGAGTATTTTAGTGAAACAGATGAACTACTTGCAGAGAAAGTGCAGCATGTTATCAACAAAAATTTACTTGCAATGTATTGTTGTGGAGAAAAGCTGGAAAGCAGAGAAGCAAATCAGCATGAAGACGTTGTGGGAAATCAAATTGAAACGGCTCTCTTTGGTCTTTCAGAAGAGCATATTAAATCGGTAGTTATTGCTTATGAACCAGTATGGGCCATAGGAACAGGGAAAACTGCGAGTGCTATGCAAGCCCAACAAATGCATGCGTTCATTAGAAACAAAATCGAAGAAAAGTATCCTCAGGAGGTGGCAAATTCAATATCCATACTTTATGGCGGTAGTGTGAAACCCAACAACGCGAAAGAGATATTCGCCCAGCCTGATGTGGATGGTGGGTTAATCGGTGGAGCTAGTTTGAAATCAAGAGACTTTATTGATATTGTCAAAGCCTTTTAGTTTTTCAGAAGGGTAGGTTGAACTACGGTAAAAGTTCCATACGATATATGCAAACATCCACTTTGATTTGTCTTTAATAGGCTTAGCTCACTGAATCTTTTACGAACGCAATGCTACTAATTTATTTTCTTTAATGATACGGCATCATTGTAATAGTGTCTTGACAGTAGCAATTTCTAAAATGTACCATTAGCTTGGATTATTGTATAGTTATTAAAGTACAATGTCAACAAAACTTGACAAACTTTCTTATTTTGAAGCTTTTTGAAATTGGATTTGATTCCTTTCAAGAATTTGAAGATGGTTTCGAAGGTAGCTGTGAGCCTCAAACTTATTCAGAAAGGTGCGTTCGGGAAGTGTTGTCTCCATATAGGGAAGTTACTTTTTTCATCAAAAAACAAGAAAAAGTTAATTGGAATGAAGAGTGGGAGAAAAACTACGACCCCATCATTGTGGAAAATCGTTGTTTGGTAAGGGCTTCTTTTCATAAATCTCAGTCGGAGTTTTTATACGAGATTATTGTGACACCAAAAATGTCATTCGGCACTGGGCATCACGCAACCACCTATCAAATCCTTGCTTATCAAATGGAATTGGATCATCAAAACAAAAAAGTACTAGATGTGGGAACGGGAACGGGAATCTTGTCCATAATGGCTCACAAAAGAGGAGCAGCAAAAATTGTTGCAACAGACATTGATAAATGGTGTATTGAAAATAGCGTTGAGAATTTTGAAATTAACGATGTTGAGAATTTTGAACTTTACTGTTTAGAAATAAATCAAATACATGAAACCGATTTTGATATCATCATCGCCAACATCAATAAAAATATTCTTCATTTACAAATGAAAGACTATGCAAAACGACTTAAAGAAGGAGGAGAATTAATTCTTAGTGGGTTTTACAGTAATGACTTGCCTAATTTAACGGCAGAAGCTTCCAATCACTTTTTGCAGAAGAAAACAGAATCGACAAAAGATAATTGGGCAATGCTCGTTCTTTTGAAACAGTCTTTCTAGAAGAGACGTCTATTTACTAGTTATCAATTGTGTTATAAATACTCGAGGTATCATTTTGAAACAATTTTTAGCCTATTAAAGCTACAAAAATTTTTACCCCGAAGTATGAATAAACAAACAACTTTTCCATGTTTTTAACCTTGATGCAAGTATATCCAAGATTTTTTTTAGCTCTATCTGCGATCACCATGTTCTTTTTGGGCAATGCTCAACGTTTTTCGGGAGATAAAAAAGAATTTAGCGTTCAAGCGATTAATCGGCTTCAAGCAATAGGGACAGAGCCGGCGAAAAAGATAGCCTTTGATTTTAGCAAAGCCTGGAATGGAAAGTTTACATCAAATCAGCAAGATAAAGTATATCGGATCGCGTTACGGATGCAAGAAAAAGGCTATCAATTCTATCCTTACTTCTATCATTATTTCACCTATCTCGCATACACTGTGACTCAAGAAAATTTACAGACAGATAAACTTTCCAGGGTTCTTGAGGTAAATGAGCAAGTAGTTGAAACACTTTCTAAGTCAGAATACAAAGAATTTCTGTTTGGTCTTAACGTATTTTTTGCTCGCAGATACCTCAGTCTTGATAGAAACCTGGCTGTGCAGGTCCCAGATGGTAACTATAATTTTGACTTATTAGATAATTATGCAAAGATTCAGCAAGAAGAAAATAGAGCCACAATTGTAGATCAGGAAAGAATTACAGCTCAAAAAGAAAGTGCATTGATATCCGATGACAGTTGGGATAGTTCTAATGACCCATGGGAAGGGGACTCGTGGGGAGATAGTGAAGATACTTGGGAAGATAACTCATGGAGCAACTTAGAACACATTCGGAGTGACGAATTCCAGGATGGGGATGATAGCTGGGGAAATGATAATGGATGGGAAAGTTTGTCAGGATCTGTTGAAGACCTTAAAGCATCAAGACCTGAGTATTCTCCGATTACAATAGATTATGTGACTCAAAAACAATCTCAATACATTACCCCTGAAAAGTCCGGGCCGGTGATTGAATTAACTAACGCTAGACTAATCATCTCTACACCATTTGATTCACTAAGAATAAAAAACCTAGAAGGAAGCTTTCTGCTTAAAAATAGAAGTCTTATCTGCACACAAGGGTCTATTGAATGGCCTGCTACAAGCAAAAACTTTCGTGGAGCAATTGTACAACTTGAAGATTTCTTCGTAAAAAAGGATCGAGCTGACTTTTGGACGCCTCATGCTACCCTTCAGTTTAATGAAAAAATTACTGGCGAGGTAGCAGGTGTTTTCGAGTACAATAGTATGCCGAGGCCAAAAAGAACTTTGAATAAATATCCAATTTTTACTTCTCATAATGCAGATATCAACGTAAAGCTTAGTGACGATAAAATCAGCTATACGGGCGGTATCCAATTGAGAGGAAATAAGTTGTTCGGCAGATCGGTATCTCGAGAGCTTGGTACACTAAAAATTTTGGATGGAAAAGGCAATACAATCATTTTAAAATCAAAAGAATTTGTGCTTGGCGATTCTTTGATGTCCATGAATAATGGATCCATTACAATATATCATGGAAACGATTCAATATATCATGAATCCGTCCAAGCTAAGTTTGATGTGATGACCAAAGCACTTAGGGTACTCCGAAATATTACTGCTAAGCCGTATAGATCCTCTTATTTCGATGTCTCGCTCGGAGTGGACCTTCTTACTTGGAACATAGGAGTCGATTCTATCTCATTGGAAATAATGAACGGTAAAGATTTACTTCCTGCTACTTTCGAGTCTTTCAATTTTTTAAATGACTTGAGATATAGAAAAGTAGCACGATCTCTTGATTTTCATCCAATCAATCTTGCTGTTCACTACGCACTTAAATATGGTGTGGAAGAGTTTTATATTGGTGAGTTAACCATAGAGTACGAAATCACTGAAAATTTTGCCAAAGCGGCTGGAAGGGTCCTATCGCAATATGGATTTGCCGATTATAATATTCAAACCGGATTACTGAGGCTTTACCCTGAAGCGTTTCACTATTATAACTCCTCCTCTAGAAGGGTAGACTTTGACAACCTTATGATACCTTCAAAAATTAAAGATGGCTCTAATGCTTACATTCAACTAGACAGTGGTAAACTTAATATTCGGGGAGTGAGCAGGTTTTACATTACTACAGATTTTAAAGTGTATGGATTGCCACACGACGGTATAGTAACCTTGTTGAAAGGACGTGACATTGAGTTCGATGGAGATGTGCACGCCGGAGATTTTGACTATCAGGGCAAAGGACATCAATTTATATACGATGAGTTTCTTTTTAACATGCCTAGGATTGATTCCATGAAGATCACTGTTACTTTTCATGACTCAACAGATACGGATCGGAGCTTCAGAAAAATAGAGCTTGACAATCAAATAACCAACACCTCCGGAACTCTCGTTGTAGATGATGCGCAGAATAAATCTAATCTGATTAAAAATGAGAAATATCCATTTTTCAAAGCAGATACTGAAGCAGTGGTTTATTTTAATAGTACGGAAATTCTTAATGGAGCCTACGACAAATCCGTTAGATTTGTTATTCCTCCGTTTGAACTGGACAGTATTGAAAAAAGGAATGGTGGATCCATTAGCTTTGAAGGTACGTTCATCTCCGGAGGCATCTTCCCGTCTTTCTCAGAAACATTAAAGGTTCAAGAAGATAAATCTTTGGGATTTAAGCATCAAATACCAGAAAGAGGTTATGGCTTATATGGGACAGAAGCTAAGACTTATGAAGAGATCAGGCTGAGTAATAAAGGTATAAGAGGCTACGGTCAGATTGATTTTCTCACTACTACAATTTATTCGGATGATTTCATTTATTATCCGGATTCTGTAACCACAAACGGGACAAGCGGAATCATCTCTCCTGGAACCTATAAAGGTGCAAGCTATCCTGAAGCGGTCTTTGGCACCTATGACATGTATTGGCTTCCTAGAAAGGATAGTATGTATTTGCACACAGTTGGTGAACCATTCAAGTTCTATGACGCCACTGCTGAGTTGGATGGTTTCGCTAACATTACAACTAAAGGAGTTTATGGGGGAGGTACCATGCTTACACGCGGCTCTGAAGCTACCTCTAAGGAATTGAATTTTAAAGAATTTGAATATGAAGCAAAGCATGCTTCTTTCCATATTTTAACCCAGGATTCCGAAAAACCTGCGATGGCAGGAGATGACATCAGGTTAGATTTTGATCTAACTACCAATACCGCGGTGGTACGACCAGAGAAGTCAGGTGTTGCTGCCATTTCTTTTCCATATGCTCAGATGAAAACATCTATTACGGAAGCCGTCTGGGATTTGGAAGACTCAGTGGTTACAATGACTAAACCATCCGACATACCTATTAGAGATTCCTATTTCTTTAGTACGAGAGAGGAGCTCGATTCACTCGCTTTCAATGCAGAACGAGCCATTTATGATATAAACAGTGAAGAACTTAATATCCAAGGGATTCCTTACATTATTGTTGCAGATTCTAAAATAATACCAGAAGGGCATGAAACAACAATCTTTGCTAACTCAGAACTTCAAGAATTTACCAATGCTGAAATCATCATAGATACCCTCAATGGGTACCACTATCTAGATCGAGCCAACGTTAAAATACTTTCTAGAAATAAGTTTGAAGGAAATGCATACTATAAGCAGATCGTAGACAAGGATACCTTTGATATTCGTTTTGACAGTTTTGAGTTGCGAGAAGCTCCTATCAAAACACCAAATAAAAAAGGAGTTTATCCTACACGTTTGATGACGGTCTCAGGAGGCGAAGTGCCGGAAAGTACGAAACTAAGAATTTCTCCTGGCTTTATCTACAAAGGATCGGTAACAATGTATGCCCATAAACCTGCCTTAGAGCTTGATGGCTACATACAGCTTGATTTTAAAGATAGAAAGTCCAATATGTGGGTACAATTTCAACGGACAGAAGAGGAGAGGAATGTGCAGTTAACAGTAGACGACGCGGAATTTGAGACTGGACAAAGAGTAAATGTAGGCATACACAAAAATGTAATAGATGAGCTATACGTTACATTTATAGGATTGAAGGAAGAATCTTTTGATGCCGACCTTTTCACAGCCAGTGGTGTGCTTTCATTTAATGATTCTTCTGAAACTTATATAGTAGAAACGCCCTCTAAAACAAATGGTTCTTCCTATGCAGGAAGTACAATGGCATACAATGAGCATACAGAAAACATCATGTTTGAAGGCTTAGTCGATTTCATAGATCAAAGCAATTCAAAAATTTTTCTAAAAGCATCGGTTCTTGGGTCTGGTAACAGGGAATCTATGGAATTAAAAGCAGATGCCATGATGGCTTTAGATATCCCCTCTGTGCCTGTTAGTGCGATAGATGAAATGGCCATAGACCTTATGGAGATCATTGAAAGAATGGGCCCACCTACTGCCAACGAAATCTCAACAGAGTTTTTGTATAAACTGGCAAACATTACTTCTGACAGAACTGCAAAAGAGTTTGAAAAGACCAGTTTGAAAGGATACATACCCTTACTGAACATTACTACAGAAATTGGAAGAACCCTATTTATCTCTGGAGTTAAAATGAATTGGAACCAAAAGCACAAAGCATGGCACAACACCACGAAAATCGGAGTTTCTAATATCAACAGAGCAGACATCAACGCTCAGCTAGATGGTTTTTTAGAAATCAAAAAAGACGAAACCGGTGAAGATATTATAAACATATTCTTTCAAGCAGCTCCTGGCGTTTGGTATTACTTAGGGTATTCAGCAAACCAATTAATTATGTTTTCCTCTAATGTGAAATTCAATGAAATAGTTCAATCTAAATCTAACGTAGATAAGGCTAGACCTAGTGAACTTATCCTTGCGCTAGGGGATGAAAATGAGACATTGAGTTTTATAAATCATTTCCGTTTAAACTATTTTGGCATTGAGGAGCCATATAATCTTATATTTCCTGATGAGATGGCTACCGAAGACGAAACTTTTGATACCATAGAAGAGGATGATGACGATGGATTTGGGTTTGATTAAATGAATCCTTTGCAAAACCGGATTTTTGGTTCAAATCGAGGCTTTCGAAATTTCAAAAACGTAGTTTAATGGTAGTAAATGAGGCTTTTGAAATTTTGAGTAACGAAGAGTTGGACCTACAGGCGGGTTTTCAAAGGATTCTAAATAATTACAAAAATCAAAATTAGATACCTTCGATTAAGTAGATATATAAAACTTCATTATGAATGCATTCTCCTATATTGAAGAAAATAAGGAAAAGTTTTTGTCTGAGCTTTTCGGTTTACTTCGAATACCCTCAGTAAGCGCTGATTCTAAATTTAAACGAGATGTGAGAAAAGCAGCAGAATATTTAAAAGAAAAGTTCCATGAGATAGGAGTTTATGTAGAGATGTGCCAAACTCCTGGTTTTCCAATAGTCTACGCAGAATACATAAAAGATTCATCCCTGCCCACCATTTTGGTTTACGGTCATTATGATGTACAACCTGCTGACCCTTACGAACTCTGGGAATCCCCTCCTTTTGAACCTGTAATCAAAAATGAAAAAATAGTCGCAAGAGGGTCTGCTGATGATAAAGGTCAAATGTATATGCACATTAAAGCATTTGAGGCGTTGATCAAAACAAACAGTATACCATGCAATGCTAAATTTATGATAGAAGGAGAAGAAGAGGTAGGGTCTTCTAATCTTGAAACATTTGTAAAGGAAAATAAGCAAAAGCTGGCAGCCGATGTGATTCTCATCTCTGATACCGCGATGATCAGCAATGAAACACCCTCCATAAACGTAGGCTTAAAAGGTCTTAGCTATGTAGAAGTGGAAGTAACCGGACCGAATAGAGACTTACATTCAGGAGTTTATGGCGGAGCAATCGGAAATCCAGTAAACATTTTATGTGACATGGTTGCTTCTCTCCATGATGAAAGCGGAAGAATCACTATTCCCAAATTTTATGATAAGGTGCAAGAGCTGCCTAATGAATATAGAAAAAAAATGGCAGAAGCGCCATTCGATTTAGAAGCATATATGAAAGATCTGGAAATTGATGAGGTAAATGGAGAAACAGGATATTCTACGATTGAACGAACAGGTATTCGTCCTACGCTAGATGTGAATGGAATCTGGGGCGGTTATATTGGTGAAGGTGCTAAGACAATACTACCGTCAAAAGCCTACGCTAAAATTTCAATGAGATTAGTACCAGACCAGAACAGTAAAGAAATAACAAAATTATTCTCTGATCACTTCATGAGCATTGCGCCTAAGTCTGTAAAAGTAAAAGTGACTCCGTATCATGGTGGAGAACCTGCCGTTACCCCAACGGACTCTATTGGATATAAAGCAGCAGTTAGGGCCATGAAAAAAACCTTCGGGAAAGAACCTATTCCAACAAGAGAAGGTGGCAGTATTCCAATCGTGGCTTTTTTCAAAGAGGCGCTGGGTATAGATACGATATTGATGGGCTTCGGATTGAATGAAGATGCGATTCATTCACCTAACGAAAGCTACGGACTTTTTAATTTTTATAAAGGCATAGAAACCATTACACATTTTTATTCAAGTTTCACTGAAATGAAAAACTTGCAACCCCTAGATTTAAATCCATCTTTAAAATAAAAGGTTAAATGAAGCTTGTATCAAATTTTATTGAAGACAAAAATTGTTCAACTGTTCTTAACCAGAAAATTTGTGTGTTATTCATTGAGATGGGGAACACGTTGAACAGAAGGTGATTGATTTCGAATGAGAGGACAACATCGTTCCCCAAATTTGAGGAATCAAAAATCATTCACTACGAATATTCAACTATTGTAAATCAATTACTTGAATCAACCCGCCACTAGTTGTGGTGAATAATGCAGTCATCCAAAAAAAGGGGTTTTCCCTAAAACAAAATACATTGATAAGTTTGAGTTATGGTGCAGTAGAGGCCGTTTTTAACACGGTTAGGTAAATAACCTTGATGCAGTCAGGCTCTGGCTGTC
>JBCCLN010000109.1:0-12819 GCA_039026865.1 Bacteroidota bacterium
GCAGCCTTGTTGGATGGTTTATAATCCGAATCTTCTAGATTAGATTGTAGGATTTGAATATCGAATTAAAGATCAAGACGGATCATATACTGTATCATTCACGGTACAAAATGGCCAAATCTATCTATCAGAACGTATATCGTTGATTGGTTGAAGTGATCACACAATTATCCTTATCATCAGTTATGGTTAGCGGTGATTCATATTCATTCATAAGTGTAAGTGTACGTATCAATCGTCTCCCAAATTTGAGGAATAAAAAATCATTTAGTGTGAATATTCAAACTGCTGTAAATCAATTGCTTGAATCAATCTACCACTATTTGTGATGAATAATTCGGTTGTGTAAATTTATAGAGGAGATGAATCGGGAAATACTTCAGGAAGTTGTAGAGCAAGAGTAAGATAAGAGAAAAAAGAAATGGCAACTAGTAGATATAGCCGGTTGGAGGTCCCCTCGTTAGTCTATATGTAAAAAGTAGCGTCGGTTTGGGCGTCCACTTGGATCATACAAACCAAGCAGAGCCTTATAGAAGGTCAAAGGCTTTTTTTGAGAATATTCCTACTCTTCAGAATATGTTACTCAAAAGATATATCCAAGGGATTTTTAATCTGGTCTCTTTGGAAAAAATACATAAAATGAGCTTTAGAGAGATAGGAAGTTTATGGGTAAACGACTCTGGCTCTCGAGCCTAAAAGTGTTCAGAACCTAGTTAGTCTCTAAGAAAACAGCATCTTTTGAAAGAAAATGATGTTTTTTAGCTCATAGAGCGTATTTTTTTGAAATTTCGATGCACAAATGGTCATTGAATCTATTTTTGAAATTTTAGTGAAAATGCAATAAAATCACAGGTTTACCTTCAATTCGTTCAAAATTCAGATGAATTTTTGAGAAATTAGAGAAATTGATTCCAAAGTATAAAATAGATTCGATTCATTGTTTTTGCTAAAAACCAAGCTGTCGGCGTCAGTAAGCGTGTTTTTTTGAAATTTCAATACACAAATGGTCATTGAATCTATTTTTGAAATTTTGGTCAAAATGCAATGAAATCACAGGTTTACCTTCAATTCGTTCAAAATTCAGATGAATTTTTGAGAAATCGAGAAATTGATTCCAAAGTATAAAATAGGTTCGATCCATTGCTTTGCTGAAAAACTACGCTTTAAGTGTCAGTAAGCGTGTTTTTTGCCTTTTCTTATAGACACTAGTTAAACAACCGATTAATGAAGGCTGGACAGTTCAACCTTCGAGATGTCTTTGGAGGTTTGTATTTACTTCTGGGAATCTTAAAATTATAGATAAGCGAAAATTCATGAGCTCCACCCCCAGATACAGGATCAAGCTCGGAAATAGTCACATCAAAGCTATATCCCAATTCAAAGTTGTAATACTCCCACCCCACAAGAAGGATTACTGCATCTTGATCAACTTGATTAGCAGGATTTTTAAGGACAGGTAACCCACGGTAATAAAGCCCAAAAATCACCGGCTTTAAATGAACGGAAGCACCTGCATCTAACTGTTGAAAATTTCCTTGCCTTCTATACAAGACACTCGGTGCAATGGTTGGGGAAATCGTCCTTAAGGAAGGGATACGTAATAAAGTATATCTTCCTCCTATGTGTATAGAATATCTTAATGGTAACCGGTTAGTTCCTTCCAGTAAAGAGCGATTAGGATTAGTAAGATGATCTACGGACAGACCTATCCAATTCTTTTTCGTATAGATTAAAACTCCTGTTCCAATGTCCCAATGGTTTTGTAATTGTATCGCATTTATCTGAGGATCTTGTGAGGGAGTACCATCAATTCCAAAGTCAATTTGATCACCCAGTACCAACTTAGTCCGATCAATACTTCTAAAGGTATATCCGAATTTAATTGCAGGTCTGATGATAAACTTATCATTCACGTTAGCCTGATAGGAATAAATAAAAGATGCAGTCGTGTTCTGAAGGGCAGCGCTCCCTTCTTTATCCTGATGGATCATAAGTCCAAATCCGCTGTTGATATTTTCTCTATTATAATCAATAGAGACGGTAGAGTTAGTAAACGCTTGGGGGAGATTAGGCCATTGAATTCGATGTATGAATACAGCCCTGGCATCGGCAGCCGTACCCGCAAAGGCTGGGTTGAGATATAGTGGGTTTGCATAAAATTGGGAGTATTGTGCATCCTGAGCATAAAATCTTTGAAGAAAAAGTACGGCTAGGGTGAGAGTAGTAAGTTTTTTCATCGAATGAGGGTAACATCTCCAACCTTTATTACGTCCTTCCCATCCGAAAAACGAAGCTCTAATTTATAGACATACACACCTGCCGGTGCTAGTCTGTTTTTGTAGTATCCGTCCCAACCTTTTTCCTGAGAGTTGCTCTCGAAAACCATCTCCCCCCACTTATTGTAGATAAACATCCGGAATTTTTCTACTCCTTCTAATCTTGGCAGAAATACATCATTAAAACGAGAGGGGTCACCACTGTTTGCAGGGGTACCATCTGAGTTAGGACCATCTAAGCTTGGAGTGAAAGCGTTGGGCGTCTTTACCTCACCACCCGAAATGGCTTCTATCTCCGCTTCTCTAAACAGTGTGTCTGCACATCCAAACTCATTAGTCGCAATTAGCATAATGTCATAAACTCCTTCTTGGGCATAGGCATGCATAGGAGCTACCTCGGTTGAAGTAGATCCATCCCCAAAATCCCAAATGTAGCTGACAGCATTTTCGCTAAGGTTATTAAATATGGCTTGCTGGTCTGGGATGTATACAACCCGATTGGAGACGAAGAAATCTGCAAAAGGCCTTTCGAAAACTTTTATGTATTCCTCTTTTTGCACTTCTGTGGCTTCACCTACTTCATTTTCTCCTCGAAGACGAACAGTAAAGTTTCCGGACTGAAAGAAGGTATACGTAGGGTTATCACCCCTTGAAATGCTTCCATCACCAAACTCCCAAAGGAATTTTCCCGCTTCTGCAAACTGAGAAAGGTTTGTAAACTGAACCGTTATTGGAGCACATCCTTCTAAAACATCGGCTTCGAAATCAAGAATAGGAGCGGCTGGAAAGACCGTTATTGTCTGAGAAGCGCTCACCGTACAAAACTTCTCGGATATCTCAAGGGTAATCTGGAAGGTGCCAAAGTCTTCATAGATGTGGGTTCCTGGATTTTTCTGAGAAGAAGATGATCCGTCACCAAAATCCCATAAATAAATAGCGTCTTCGCTTGCTATACTTAGATTGGTAATGGTAACCACATTATCGGGTTGTTGAAGTTCGGTAGGATTTAGCGTAAAATCGGCAACTATTTCGGGCCTCTGTTTTTCTATGGTTTCTATCACAATCTCAGGATCGCTTTCACATGATGCCAGGTTAGTTGTTGAGAGGCTTAGGGTGACGTTAAAATCGCTGTCCTCAAACGGCTGTCTTGAATAACTTAGCTCAACTACGTCGTTTGTTTCTATAATTTGGGTGGGCGTAGGAGAGAAATTCCATTCATAATTAGCTAGACTTTTCTGGATAGCTTCTAGTTTAAAAATGACTCGCTCACATTCCTCCTCTTTATCAATAGAAAATGTTGCCAATGGCTGTGGGCTTATTTGAATATTAAAGGTGTCATTTGTAATGCATATCCCCATCTTTTCTGCCTCCAAGATCATTTGATAATTTACAATGGTCTCTGAAGTATTTACAATGGAGTAATCTAACTGATTAAAATTAGGATCAGTACTTTGAGTGAGAATAGGATAGCCGTCTACTAGTTCGTCATTACTTAAGAGTGTCCATTGATATTGGTCCGCTTCAAGCTCTATTGTCTCTTGTTCAACAACCATGGTACTTATATAGGGAGAACAGTTAGTTCTAAAAAAATTATAGTCCGGATCTGTAAATTCAACTTTTTCATCAGGGATAACTTTGAATGAAAGAGTGTCACTTAATGAAACACAGTTCTTATCGGATGTAGCATTGATTTGTGCGGTGTAAGTTCGTGCAGTGTCATCCGGGTTGCCGAACGATAGATCCGTAATGTTATCCATCAGGTTTTCCGATAGAGAGAAACCTGATGAAGCATGCGATACTTCCAATTGATAGCTAGTAGGGATGGTCGGATTGCTGGAGGTATTTATAAAGGTGACTAATTCGTCAGGGCATACAGTTTCGGGGGACAACGTAAACGAAGCATCTGGCTCTATCTCAACGGTCACTGCTTGTTGAAAAATTTCACTGCATTGACCTTTGCCAGTGGTCATTCTCAAAGCAACTTGATAGGTGCCGGATACCGAGGTTAGTGGCTCAAGTTCGGAGATGATATCTATTCCATCAAGGTACCATTCGAAATCATCATTATCGGATAAGGTAATTTCCGGGTTAAAGGTCCCATTATAGCTAAAATCCCATTCATAGGTACTCACTTCATCCCCATTAACCTGGGTAGGAAGCGAATTAATTGGATCAGCGATTTCTGAAAAGTAGGTTTGAAAGCCTTCACAAGCCGCCGTCGCAATAAATGAAGGCTGAGGCTTGCTATAAATAAAAATGGTATCCTGTGCAATATTACTACAATCCGTGAACGAATTTTTTGCGATCAAGCGTACAACCACGTATTCCTCAGTTGAAAAATTTTTTATGAAGTCAGGAATGTTTGTTGTTAGAAAAGATCCATCGGCAGGTTCGGTAAAATCAGGGTTGCCTGATGTGGGCGGATTGCCTTTATTAAAAAATTCATACCTCAACTCGGTGTTAGGAACTAAGACGGTGTTATCTATAAATCCAACCTGAAAGGTATCTGATCCTGTCTGACAAAAATCCGGTTCTATAATAGTGGTAAAGCTCGTGTCTGTAAAATCAAATGTTGCAACCGCATCAGGAGAGAGCGTAATGGTTTCTTCATGAACCGCCTCACAAACTCCGTCTGCATTAGGGTCTGAAACAATAAGCCTAACGAGTTTTTCTCCGCCATTTTCGAATTGATAAACAGGATTAACTGAATTCAAAGGATTATTCAGTCCTGGTGTTGTGGCCAATCCAGTTCCATCTGTTGATCCATCATAAAACTCCCATACGTAATTATAAGGCCCACCCGGAGTAAGATTTTCAAAATAGATATCTTCATTCACACAAAACACAAGAGGATCCGGCACAATCCCACCAGGACCTCCTTCTCTTGCCTGGAAGTCAGGATCAGGAGCTTCTACAATGGTAATCAATACCGTTTCAACTTCCGCTTCATCATAATTAGGATTGTTTTTGTCTCCATTAAATGGATTACAAACATTCCAATTAAAGAGGCTAATCTCAAACTGACTACCCACTAAATTCAACGGATTAGCAGGGGCTGACAGTGGCAGGGTAAAATTATTAGGGTCGTTGGCAGGAAATGGCACTGGAACAATCTCCCCAAAATGTGCTCCCTCGATCTTTAATCCTGCTGTGCCTCTGGTCTCCGGAGCTACTAAATTTCCTAAGTTATCGGTGATATCGATAGTAAAACCACCATCATCGAGAGAGATATCCCGTATAGCTCCAGGGGTATATTTGGTGCCATATACAAATTGGGTATGCCGCATAACTATGTTTGGATTGTCAGGATTTTTGTTTTCGTTACAATTGAATGTGGATGCATCAGTAAATACAATCGCATTAATTGGAGTATCCTTGCAGATATCATAAGTATTTGGATCTATCGCCATCTTCCCTCCGAATTTAGCATCCGTATCCCACGCTGTTACCAGTTGTATCTGTTCTGAGCTTTCGCACTGCACACCATTGATATAGAGAAATGACTGTGGTTCAAAAAAACATTCTTTCCCTCGTTCATATCTGAATCTACCTGCAGTAGCTGTAAACACCATATTTCCAGGTTCAACGGAAAGTTTTCCATTTGCCAAGGTCGCATCTTCTGTGTTTTTCTTACTATCGTTCCAAAAGAATCTAACCATTATTTCGTCAGGATCCTGAGGAATAAGGAAGGTATAAGTAATCTCAAACTCTGTGACATCTACAGGTGCGCAAGCGCCACTGTTTTTGTAGCTCACTTCCCGTGAACCAGAAAGAAGATCGCACTGAGAATAAGCTACAGAGCTAACTAATAGAAGCACTATGATGATAAATCGCTGGTTGAACATTTTTATGACTATTCGATGATTAAATTTAATTCATCTAATAGTGTAATAATGCCAAGATGTATAAAATTATTGTAGAAAGATGAACATAATTACATTCATTAGATTTTATCTTTCACCACTTTCATAAGTTTTCCCGCAAAAACAAAATCGTTTAACTCTTTAACACCCGTATCTCCTATCTCCTCACTGGAGCCTTTCCAGAGTACTTTTCCTTCATGAATGAAATTGACACGGTCCCCTGATTGTAATACAGAGTTCATATCATGCGAAACCACTACGGTGGTCATTTTGTACTCATCTGTGATGTCTTTGATAAGATTGTCTATACGGATTGAGGTTTGAGGATCTAAACCTGAGTTGGGTTCGTCGCAAAATAGATAATTTGGGTTCGTTACAATGGCTCTCGCAATCCCAACTCGTTTTTTCATACCTCCGGAGATTTCCGATGGCATTTTGCGGTTTACATTTTCTAATCCAACTCTCTCTAAGCAAAAATTGACACGCTCCATTTTTTCTTGAGGAGATTGTTTTGTCAAGACATTTAGTGGGAACATGACGTTTCTTTCTACGGTTTCGCTGTCGAACAAGGCACCACCCTGGAAAAGCATGCCCATCTCTCTTCTTATTTCTGTTTGCAATTCCTTATTGGCACGGGTAAATTCTCTGTTGTCGTAACATACATCTCCTTGATCAGGTTTTAGCAGGCCAACAATGCACTTGAGTAAAACACTTTTTCCGGTACCGCTGGCACCTATAATCATGTTCACCTCGCCCTTTGCAAATATTATGGAAATATCTTCGAGAACTTGCTTACCATCAAAAGACTTTGTTATGTTAGAAACCTCTATCATACAGTAAGTAACGGTGATAATAAGTAGGCAAGTAAGAAATCAGCCACAACAATACCAATGCAACTGTTGGTAACGGCACCAGTAGAAGCTTTGCCTACTTCTAATGCTCCACCTACTACGTAATAGCCACGATATGATGAGATAGCAGCCACCAAAAAACCGAAAACTAATGCTTTGATGATCGCAAACTTGACTTGAAATGGGTTAAAATCCATTTGGATTCCAGTGATATAGTCTGTTCCGGTGATCACATTTGTTATTACTGAAGTGATATATCCTCCATAGATGGTCACAAAACCTGATATGATCACAAGTGCTGGAAACATGAAAATAGAAGCAAGAATCTTTGGCAAAGCCAAGTAGGATATGGAATTGATACCCATCACCTCAAGTGCATCAATTTGCTCGGTAATCCTCATGGTGCCCAACTCGCTTGATAGGTTGGATCCCACTTTTCCAGCATAAATGATCGCCATGATGGTAGGCGCTAACTCAAGCAATGTCATATCCCTCACCACTAGTGCTACGATAGGATCGGCTATGTATGGAGCGATTAAGTTATAGGCTGTTTGTACGGTAGTGACAGCCCCCATAAAAACAGATATGATAACGATGATAAAAATAGATTTATAACCAACCTTAATGCATTCATCAAAAAACAAGTTAATGTACGTTTTGAATGATTCTCTCCGCATGAATAACTGACCAATAAACAAAATGAATTTTCCAAGGCTCTTCATGAAATGCCGTCAATGAGCTATTAGTTTTGTCAAACATAATACGTAATCAAGAAATCGAAAAAGAAAATGGATATTTCAGATCGCTTAACGGTGATTACCGGTGGCACCAAAGGAATTGGCAAATCGCTGGTGAAAAAGTTCGCTTCAGCTGGGTTTTCTATCGCTACTTGCTCAAGAAATGCGCATGATTTGACTGCGTTAAAGACGGAGATAAAAGAAGAGTTTGATTCAGTTCTTTATACCTACGCTGTGGATCTGTCCAAAAAAGCTCAAGTTGTCGATTTCATTGATTTTGTAAGATCGATCAATAAACCTGTAGAAATTTTGGTTAATAACACCGGCGTTTTTGTTCCGGGAGAGATACTAAAAGAGGATGATGGTACATTAGAAACAATGATAGATACGAATTTATACAGCGCATACTATCTCACCAGAGGGTTGGCACTTCAAATGCAAAAAGATGAGCGAGGACATATTTTTAACCTGTGTTCTGTAGCTAGTCTAAAAGCCTATCCAAATGGAGGGTCCTATTCTATTTCAAAATTTGCGTTGTATGGATTTTCACAAGCCCTGAGGGAAGAACTGAAAGAGTCTGGTGTTCGTGTTACCTCAATATTAGCTGGTGCAGTGAAAACACCTAGTTGGGATGGAGCAGCTATTCCTGATGAGCGATTTATGAAACCAGAGGATATTGCTGAAACCATCTACAGTACCTGTAAGTTAAGTAACCGAACGGCCGTAGAGGATATTGTTTTAAGGCCTCAATTAGGAGATATTTGATAAGCCTCAACCTTATGATTTTTTTTAATCCGAAAAGGGATTTAATTGCTTCGCTAGGAGTATGATGTTAACGTATCAAATGCTTATTAAGATAAAATTTTGATAGTGAAAATGAAGTTTGATCTGAAATACTGCAATAGTCTGATTCATTACTCAAGACGCAAAACACGGGAAGTACATATTGGAAGCGTGCCACTAGGAGGGAGTAATCCGATTAGAGTCCAATCTATGACTACCGTGGACACCATGGATACATTAGGCTCAGTAGAACAGGTACTAAGAATGGTAGATGCAGGGTGTGAATATGTCCGGATAACAGCGCCTAGCGTTAAGGAAGCAAGGAACTTGGAAAACATTAAAAATGAATTAAGAAAGAAAGGATGTGATGTTCCTTTGGTCGCTGATATACACTTTACCCCTAATGCAGCAGAATTAGCCGCGAAGATCGTAGAGAAAGTAAGGGTGAATCCTGGTAATTATGCCGACAAGAAGAAATTTGAACAAATCGAATACACAGATCAGGCGTATGCAGATGAGCTGAGACGTATCGAAGATAAGTTCTCTCCGTTGGTGGAGATTTGTAAGGACCATGGCACAGCCATGCGAATTGGTACCAATCATGGCTCTCTTTCTGATCGTATCATGAGTAGATATGGAGACACTCCATTAGGAATGGTAGAGTCAGCGTTGGAATTCATCCGTATTTGCGAAATGATGGATTACAAGGAATTGGTGATCTCCATGAAAAGCAGTAATCCACAAGTGATGGTGCAAGCTTACCGCCTATTGGTAAAGAAGCTGGACGAAGAGGGACTTGAACCGTATCCATTGCACTTGGGAGTAACCGAAGCGGGTGAAGCTGAAGATGGACGTATCAAATCGGCAGTTGGAATAGGAACATTGCTAGAAGATGGATTAGGAGATACAGTTAGGGTTTCTCTTACTGAGGAGCCGGAAGTAGAAGCTCCGGTTGCACAAATTATGGTGGATCGGTTGGTGGAAAAGAAAAGGCAATCTCCAATTAAATCCATTGAAAAATACTGCATAAATCCTTTTGAATATCATCGAAGAAAGACAATAGAAGTATTAAATCTCGGATACGAAAATGTACCTAGAGTGATCGCTGATTTTTCTAAGGTACGACCGGTAGAGATGAAAGATTTGAAGGCTATTGGTCATTCATACCTTCCTGAACTAGACAAGTGGGGGATGAATGATCTAGGAGCAGATTATATCTATTCCGGTAATGAGCCGCTTAATTTCATGTTACCAAATGGACTGAAAGAAATATTGAATTACAAAGTTTGGTTAACCATAAGTGATCAATCAAATAAGTTTCCATATATCACTAATCTGGAAAAGGTAGATAGGGTTCATAACGAGTTGAACTTTGTTTCGTGGAATACCGATGATGATCAAGGAATCTTTGATTTTCTTGAAAAACCGATTAAAACGGTCCTCGTTCTATATGCTAACAATACACATAGCACAGCAAGTATTCGAAGGTTTGTGGCCGAGTTAATGAACAGAAACATCAATGTTCCTGTAATAATAAATCCTTCATTCGAGGAGCTTTCAGAAGATGAGCTAATGATCTATGCCTCTACCGATGCAGGTACTTTATTGATTGATGGTATAGGAGATGGAGTGATGCTTTCCCCTGTATTTCGGCCTTCTATGGATACGTTAAAGCTTTACAATACGACGGCTTTTGGCATTCTTCAGGCTGCTCGTACGCGCATCACTAAAACAGAATACATTTCTTGCCCGTCGTGTGGGCGCACGCTTTTTGATCTTCAGGAAACGACAGCCATGATTCGAAAGCGAACAGACCATTTAAAAGGGGTGAAAATTGGAATTATGGGGTGTATTGTAAATGGACCAGGTGAGATGGCCGATGCAGACTTTGGATATGTGGGTTCAGGGAAAGGAAAGATCACACTCTACAAAGGCCAAGAAGTAGTGAAACGAGGGGTTCCATCAGATCATGCATTAGATGAGCTAGTTGAGTTAATCAAAGAATATGGTAAATGGGTAGAGCCTGCTACTGAAGAGATAGAAGTAAAATTGGAGACATAACTAGGATCAATTCTCCTAAAGAGTAGAAATCAAACCTGGGCAGATTTTGAAAATAACACCCTTAGAGGAAGACACAAGCGGGGCAAAATAATGCATATAAAAACCCCAATTAAAATATCAAAGTAGCAGAAAATCTAACAAGCAGCTTACAGCAGCCAATTCAGAGAAAAGTCATTCGATATCAAAATATGATTTTCTCTGCGTTAACCCAAATTAATTCGTTTGATTAAAGTGGTCCAGAATAGCTAATTTCACAAAACTTAAACGAATGCATGAAAATCAAAGACCGAATCTATATAAAAGAGTGGTTATCATTAAAGCCTTACAAGATACATACTACCACAGATACCTATTATCTGAAACTCTGCAATGATGTTAAAAAAGCAATAATGTCAAATGTATCAGTCATTGTATTGTTCCGGTATCTAGGGATGAGGGAAACACATATATTATGCTGTTTTTTAACTTCTTATTTCGAAGATTTGATCTCCAAAACGAATATCTGGAACGCTTTTGTGAAGAAACATACAGAAATGTATGGAAAGCAACTGCCGTTTTACGACTTGGAAGATTACTATGAGGAGGAGATAAATCATCAGGATGCTTGTTTTTTAATCTGGTATTTCCTTAATACAACAAATGATTATGAAATCATTTCACCTTTTAATGAATTTATTACATTATTAGCGGAAGAGGTAATGAAAGTATTTGAAGAAGCCTGGGATTACGCGCCGGAGAACAGTCAGTTGAAAACGTACTATCAATTAGACGAAGATGAAGAAAATTTTTACATTGCAAGGAATCTTGTTGAGAAAATTTTATTTGAAACATATCTGTTTTATCCAGACACATACTTCCGACTTCTCGATAAAGAAGCTCAAATCATTGAGGATGCTGAGTATAATAATACTTACAATAAAGTAGCATTACTCACGGAAAACCGAGACACCACTACACATACTATTCATACGTGTCTTTTGAGTTTAAAAGGAAGTGAATGGGCGTCAGAAATTTTAGGGAACGATCACCCAGTAAGTGAGCACTACAAAGAAATAACCACAAAAGTCGTTGGATTTTTTCTATATAAAGGACAAGATGAGCGTTACGTTTGTCTTGAACATGTCGCATCAGGAAAGCACTTTAATCTGCTTAAATATTCCTTTGATGAAGCAGCAAAATTAATAGAAATAGATACCATTGTGTACATAGGGCTTGTGCGATGGCGCAATGACTGGTGGTTTTCGGGAACATATTTTCAAGAGGAATACGACGATGACCTCATACAAAGCGAGAAAAAATCATTGCATCAGATAGCAATGGTTAATTTTTTGGATCAAAATAGAGAGGAACGTATCGCACCAATTATAGAGAATCAACACCGGGTTTTCAAGGAAATGAATGGCGATTCAATTATCGCCTTTATGCCTGCAAATGAAATCGATGGTTTTATTAAACGGTTTAATAATCAATTAAATTTAGCGATTTTAGCAGATCAGGAGGAAAAAGAAGTAGATCAAAAATTAATGGAACTCCCTCAAAACGATAATCCTATATCTACAAAAATTGATGAATCTGAAGATCCAGGCTTAGTCTTTTTTAATATCAATAGCGGCGTGGAAATTGTTTACTGGGTTAATTCAGCTTTCCCATTGCCGGAAAACTATTTTTACGATCCCGATGAGAGCGAACAGGATACCATTGCTTTGATTACCTCAGATGAAATTTCCAAAGAATTAGCGCTTTACTGTGTAGAAAATTTTAAAGATGATTTACCATTATTTAAAAATGATGATACGTGGAAGTCATATTTAAGAGACTTTGATTTTTTATTACGTTTCTGGAAAAAGCATCAATACCATGCGAAGTATGAAATAACGCTTTCTGATTGAGATGAGCAGTGAAAGTGGAAACATGATGGTGTAATAACTCTTTTGAAATGAAATGAGCAAGTGATTCCCGGATATTAGCAATTTTTATTATGCTACAGGAAGTAGACGGTAATTGACTGACCGATAAATAAGAGCTTTTGCTTAACCCGAAAAATTCGGGTGTTATTCATCGAGATGAGGTAACACGTTGAATATGAGGTAATTGATTTCGAATGGGATGCCAAAATCCTTCCCCAAATTTGAGGAATCAAAAATCATTCTGTATGAATATTAAACTACGGTAAATCAATTACTTGAATCAACCCGCCACTAGTTGTGGTGAATAATGCAGTCATCCTAAAAAAGGGTTTTTCCCTAAA
>JBCCLN010000110.1:0-12655 GCA_039026865.1 Bacteroidota bacterium
GAAGATATCGGGGTGAGTGCAGATACCCTGAATGGTGACACGCTTGCAAACGGATCTCTTCCCGAGGGCATTGACCAAGCCACACTATCTGGTCTTGCAGCAGGGATATACAGCGTAGAGGTAACGCAACCTTCAAACGGATGTATCACCAGAAAACAAATTACGATCCCAAATGTACCTGCAGAGGTAGAGATCATCTCCGTTAATGTGACGAGCGCTACTAATTGCTTTGGTAACGGTATAATTGAGATTACAGAAGTTCAAAAAGATGGGGTTTCCGATAATCTGGCAGATTATACCTTCTCTTTTTACACAGAAAATCCGGCAAACCCGGATGCATCACCAGCCTTCACAACCAACACAAGCACAGATCCAGAATTTGATTCGGCCATCGGCGGCATTACTTATTTCATTGTGGGAACACATACCGTCTTCGGTTGTACTACCTCTGTATTTCAAACGGAAGTATTGGAAAATTTAGAATATCCAGTGCTTGTACTAGATGATTTTAATAGGCAAACGAATTGCGATCCCGAAAATCCAAATGGACGCCTGACCGTGCTAGCGGATGGTCAACCTGAAAATGGTGACTACAATTTTCAGTGGTATGCTGGAATGATGGTAAGTGCTAGTGATAGTTTATCTACAGATGACTATCCCGGAGCGACAACAAATTCTGTTAGCAGACTGGATTCAGGTTTCTTCACCGTAGAGGTAGTGAACAATGTAACAGGCTGTTCTACCGTAGAAACCTATGAAATGGTGAACGATACACCCGACGAATTTGCACTAACCACCTCGGTTTCCTCAAATACCAATTGTAGTAATCCGAATGGAAAAGTCGCTGTTTCGGTCTTGAATCCAACATTTGATGAAGTCAATGGTCAACCTGTTGCTAGAAACTATGAATTTTTTTGGTACTTAAACCTAGCCGATGCGACTCCTGAAAATGCTATCAATTCCATATTCAACTTTCAAGGTTCTTTCATAGAAAATTTATCCGAAGGTAACTACTACGTATTAGCCTTAGATGGATCAGATAATTTTTGTAACTCAGTAGTAGAAAGAGTTGAAGTATTGGATGAATTTATTCGTCCTGAATTTGAAATAGAAACCAATGATGTCACTGTATGCTCTGACCCTAAAGATGGCTTCGCTGAAATCGCCATTGATAATCTTTCTGCAGTGGATATCACTTGGTTTGATGATATGAATAATCAAATTGGAACTGGTTTTTTTGTTGATTCTCTCGATGGTGGAGAGATTTCTAGAGAATATAGTGTAACTGTGGTTAACACAATAACACAATGTCACAAAGAATTGGTTTTTGAAATTTACAATAACTCGGAAACGCCTGGTGCTCCATCCGTTTCAGTGGATAACGCAAGAAATAATTGTTTACTCATCAATGGCAGCGCCATTGCTAATGTAGGTGGAGTGACAGATAACTTCCTCTTTGAGTGGTTTGAGCTAGAAGATATTGATAACCCCTATGCAGTAGGATCTCAGGTTAATACCCTAGATTCTGGAACTTATTTTGTTACCGCAACAAATATCACAACGGGTTGTACTTCAGATTCCACACTTGTAAACATAGGCTTTGAGGAAATCATCCCTGAATTCGACATATCAGTAGAAAACTCCATTTGTCTTCGTACAGAAGATGGAGCTACTAACCAATTTACCGGATCGGCGATCCTTCAATTTGCGGAGTTCAATCTACCAGATATTATTGAGTGGACTTTTCTTGAAACAAATGAGATAGTAGGTAGAGATACAAGACTCATCGATGCATCTCCCGGAGAGTACCAGGTGAGAGTTGTTGCTGAAAATGGTTGTGAATATTTCAGAAACTTTACAATCAACGTAACTCTGAACATATATAATGGTGTTTCCTCAAATGGTGATGGAAGGAATGATTTCTTTCTCATTGACTGTATAGACTATTTCCCTTCGAACAATGTGAAAATATTTAATAGAGCAGGCCAGAGAATCTACGAGGTAGACGGTTATGATAATTCCAGTATTCGTTTTGAAGGTGTAAGTAATGTTGGTGGCGGTGGCCTTGTACTTCCATCTGGAACCTATTTCTATATTGTAAATTTAGGCACGGGAGAAGATCCACTCCAGGGATATCTCGAATTAGTTAGATAATTGGCTAAATAATTTTAATAAGAATGAAAAAAATCATCTTCGGGCTTATAGCATTAGGTATAGTATGGAAAGGTTGGAGCCAGCAAAGGCCTGTGATCTCAACTTATATGTTCAATGGATTAGCACTTAACCCGGCCTATGCAGGAAGTCTCAATATCTTTAGTGCAACATTCGTTCATAGAAAGCAATGGATCAACATAGATGGGGCGCCCACTTCAAATATTTTCTCTGCAAATACAGCGCTTCACGGAAATCAACTAGGTGTTGGCTTACAGGTTTCGAGAGATGAAATAGGTGTTCATGAAGAAACAGCTCTTTATTTCAGTGGAGCATACAAAATCAGAACAGACGCGGGAATATTAGCCATGGGGTTATCAGGAGGATTTGACAACCGCAGATCAAATTTTAATGACCTTAATATTCTTGATCAGGACGATCAACTTCTAACAGGAGTTTCCACCAGATTTACACCTAATTTTGGTGCAGGATTGTACTTTGCAAATCCTGTTATGTACGCGGGAATATCCGTTCCTTACATCATTGAAAACTCACTTTTCAATATTGATAGGGAAAATACCATTGAAGGTACAGTATCAGAGGCAACAGAAAGTAGGTATTACTATGCTACAGGCGGTATTATTTTAGATTTAAGCCCCAATGTTAAGTTTAGTCCCTCCACATTGATACGCTACCAAGAACAAAGCCGGGTAGGCTGGGACCTTAATGCAACCATCATTTTTGATAAAATTGCGTATGCTGGAGTTTCTTACAGAAGCGGAGATGCTTTGGTTTTTTTGACTCAATTGCTCCTGAATGAGAATTTTAGGATAGGTTATGCATATGACACCACAGTCAATGCATTGGATGAAGATTCCAGAGGAACCCACGAAATTTTACTTAATTATAGAATCAAACTTAACCTTAGTAAGGATCCTCAATGTCCGGTTTATTTTTAATGCTTCTTACTCAAATCAGTCAAAAGTGCATTAATAATTGTTAATAAAATACTGAAAATAAGCGCCCACCAGAAATTATCCACGATAAAACCAGGCACGATAGCACTTACTATCATAATAACAAAAGCATTGATCACCAATAAAAATAGTCCTAACGTAATAACCGTGATGGGTATAGTGAAAATGATTAAAATGGGCTTTATCGTAACATTCAATAAGGAGATAATTATTGCAACAATGAAAGAAGTAATAAATGCATCCAGGCTGTTCCCGGTTATAGCTATGCCTGGCAAAAGGTAAGTAGCAATAATAACTGCAACGGAAGAGAGTAGTAATCGTGTAAAAAAGTTCATATCATTATCCGAATAATTTTTGTAAAGTCTTTGATCATTATTTGTCTGATTTCGCTTATGACAGATTTTGTAGCTCATTCGTATCAAATGTTTTAAAATTTCAGTCATTGCCGTTTTGTGATCCTGATTTACCAGGATTTAATCCTTGGAGTGATACCAACGAGCATACATTTTATAATTATCTGCAATTCTTCTTAGCATTTCTTTATTGATATCATCCATCTCTTTTAGTTTTTTTGCGGGGATACCGCCATAAACGGAATTTTCACCAACAATAGTCCCTGATAAAACAACGGCTCCCGCTCCAATTATTGACCCTGACTTTATCACGGCATGATCTAAGACAATGGCTCCAATACCAATTAACACATGATCTTCAATCGTACACCCATGGATTACTGCATTGTGACCAACTGAAACATTGTTACCGATGGTCGTACCGGCCTTTTCAAAGGTGCCGTGAATAGTTGCGTTATCTTGAATGTTTGTGTTATCACCAATAGAGATAAAATTAACATCGCCCCGCACAACTGCACCAAACCATACCGTACAGCTATTTCCTATCTTCACCTCTCCAACAATAGTACTATTATGAGCAAACCAGCATTCTTCACCATATGTTGGAGTAAATCCTCGTACTTCTTTTATGAAAGCCATAAGCACTTTTCGCTAAATCTATGAAAAACAGAGTTAAAATATTCTGACAAAATGTCATCCATGTTTTTATCTTTACAATATGCAAGGATTAATCGCAGATATAGATTTAATAAAAGAGGAAAATAAACGGACTGAAGTATGTGATTTCAAGACCACAAAAGATGATGGCTTTAATACGAAAAAGAAGCTATACATTGAGAGTTATGGCTGTCAGATGAATTTTTCTGATAGTGAGATAGTAACCTCTATTTTGAAAAAAGAGGGCTTTGGTACCACAGCATCTTCTCATGATGCAGATGTAATTTTAATCAACACATGCTCTATTCGTGAGAAAGCTGAGCAAACCGTAAGAAACCGACTCAATTACTTTAATGGCGTAAAGAGAAAAAATAAAGAAGTAACTGTCGGTGTTTTGGGTTGCATGGCAGAGCGGTTAAAATCTAAATTGCTTGAAGAGGAGAAAATTGTTGATTTAGTACTAGGACCAGACGCCTACCGGGACTTACCTAATCTGATAAAAAAAGCAGAAGAGGGCGAACGAAGCGTCAATACTTTCCTTTCTAGAGAAGAAACCTATGCGGATATCTCCCCTATTCGGTTAAACTCAAATGGAGTAACTGCATTCATTTCTATTATGAGAGGCTGTGATAACATGTGTTCTTTCTGTGTGGTTCCTTTTACCAGAGGAAGGGAGCGAAGTCGTGATCCTCATTCAATTGTTAAAGAAGCAAGAGAGCTTTTTGAAAAAGGTTATCGTGAGATTACTCTTCTTGGCCAGAATGTTGATTCTTATAAATGGTCATCTGAAGAAAATAATAAAGCACGGTTAAACAAAAAAGAAGATATTCCCATCGTCAATTTTGCAAACCTCCTGGAAATGGTTGCGAATGTAAATTCAAAATTGCGGGTGAGATTCTCTACCTCTCATCCAAAAGACATAACAGATGAGGTACTCTATACCATGAAGAAATACGATAATATTTGTAAACACATTCATTTACCAGCGCAAAGTGGGAATTCGAGAGTATTAAGCCTGATGAATAGAACCTATAATCGTGAATTGTATATTGATAAAGTAGATACAATACGTAAGATTCTTGGCGAAGAATGTGGTATCAGCTCTGATATAATTACTGGATTTTGTTCGGAAACAGAGGCAGAGCACCAAGATACACTTTCACTTATGTATTATGTTCAGTATGATTTTTCTTATATGTTTTTTTACTCCGAAAGGCCAGGAACATTAGCAGCAAGGAAGTACAAGGATGATATCCCATTAACGACTAAAAAGCGAAGGCTCCAACAAATTATAGATAGGCAAAGAGATATTTCATTAAAAAGAAACCAAATGGAAATAGGCAAAACTCATGAAGTGCTCATTGAGGGAGCGAGTAAACGATCCGAAGACCGAATGCAGGGAAGAAATTCTTCTAATAAGGTGGTTATTTTTCAAGGATTATATCCGAAAGGCACCTATGTAAACGTTATGGTTAATGACTGTAGTGCAGCAACATTATTTGGAGAAGTAGTATGAACTATAGAATAGATTCGGAAATACAGGCAAATAAGCAACGCTTTGAAATTGTTGGAAATTCTCCAAAACTGGATAATGCGATAAGAGTAGCTATTCAAGTAGCTCCTACGGATATGAGTGTCCTGATCACCGGAGAAAGTGGCGCCGGTAAAGAGTCATTTTCAAAAATCATCCACAGCCTCTCTCACAGAAAGCATGGTCAATTTATTGCCATAAATTGTGGTGCTATACCTGAAGGTACCATTGATTCAGAATTATTTGGGCATGAAAAAGGGGCGTTTACAGGAGCTACTGGGGATCGAAAAGGATACTTTGAAGTAACAAATGGTGGAACCATCTTTTTGGACGAGATCGGAGAAATGCCTCAAAGCACACAAGCCCGGCTTTTACGGGTCCTGGAAAATGGTGAGTTTATAAAGGTTGGTTCCTCTAAGGTTCAAAAGACTAATGTTCGTGTGATTGCTGCAACAAATGTTAATTTACTTGAAGCTTTAAACAATGGAAAATTTAGAGAAGATCTATATTATCGTCTGAGCACAGTTCCAATTTATGTTCCACCACTAAGAGAACGTGGAGATGATGTAGTGCTGTTGTTTAGAAAGTTTGCATATGACTTTTCAGAGAATTATAAGACAGATCCTATTAAGCTTACACCTGAAGCGATAGCCTATTTAAAATCTCATAGATTCCCTGGAAATATTCGTCAACTCAAAAATCTGGTTGAACAAATAAGTATCTTAAGTATGGAACGTCAGATAAATGCCTCTATACTAGAACAATATTTACCAAAGTCAGGAAACAGCCTGCCTGCATTAATCAATGGCAGAGATTCCGGTAAAGATTTTAATGAAAGAGATATTTTATACAAAGTACTTTTTGATATGAAAGCTGATATGGCTGAATTGAAAAAACTTGTATTTAAAATGTTAGATGGGACCGACAGAGACACAGAAATTCTAGAAGATCATAAACAGCTGTTTCAAAATATTGAATCTTCCACAGCTCAATTGGATCAATTTAATCCTGAAAAAGAAGACGAAGAAGAACCTAAACTTATCATTTCCAATAAAGGCGATTACGAATCGGATATTGAAGATATTACCCATACTACCGAAGCAGACGATTCACTATCCATTGAAAAGAAAGAAAAAGAGCTGATCATCAAAGCGCTAAAAAAGAATAATAATAAGCGAAAATACGCGGCAGATGATTTGGGTATTTCGGAACGAACTTTGTACAGGAAGATCAAGCAATATGAAATTGAAAAGCTTTAATTTCTCTCTACTTACATGGCTTGTGTGTTCATCTACCGTAAGATGTGGTATGTATTCATTTACCGGAGCGTCTATTTCACCAGATGTTAAAACCATCTCAATTCAAACATTTTACAATAATGCTCCTCTTGGGCCTTCTACCATGAGCGTTACATTTACGGAAGCAATCAAGGATTATTACCAGCAAAATACCAACCTGGAATTAGTAGACAATAATGGTGATTTACAGATTGATGGGTATATCTCAAATTATACCATTACCCCAGTGGCAGCTAACACTGGCGATCAAAATCAAGCCGATTTTTCAGCACTATCAAGAATAACAATTACAGTATCAGCTACTTATGTGAATGTGAATGATCCAACTTTTGACTTTGACAAAAACTTTTCCTTTTTTCTTGATTATGATACAGACCTTGATCTAGCTTCTAATGAAGATACGTTTGTGGAAGAGATTTTTGATCAAATAATATTAGATATATTCAATGCATCCGTAGCAAATTGGTGAAAATATTTAACTTGAACTTGAACTAGCACTATGTAAACCCGTGAATAAAAATGAGTTAATCATATTATTAAGAGACCCGAGCAAGATCTCATCATCTGATCTTGAGGAGATTGCAGAGCTAGTTCGTGAAAGCCCTTATTTCTTAAGTGCGCGACTATTATTGGCGAAGGGAAGCAAAGAGCTAAAACAGCCTAATACTAAAAATAGAATTGCTTCTGCCGCAGTTTATTCAACTGATCGTACTCTATTGAAAAAATATATGAACGGAGACTTATTTTTTTTGAATCGACCCTCTCTTGCAAAGAAAAATGTTAGAAAAAAAATAGTAACTAAAAATGAGATTGAAGGCAAATCGACGAATAAAAGTGAAGACGCCATCAGTGATACTAGCCTAAATAAGCAACCTGGTGTACTAAAAACTACGCGAAAGAGACCAGGTCCAAAAGTTCCGAATATTCCGTCCGGAGATCTAGATGCAATCTTAGAAGAATTGAGACAAGATATGGAAAATCTTAAGTCTTCTCGAGCCCATTTTGTTGAAGTCCAGCATCAAATAGAAGAAGATGAAGTTACACATCGAAAAGCTGGAGTAAATGATAAAATAGATATTGTAGAATTGAAAAAAGATATTGAAAAAGAAATAGTTGGATCAGACGAATCCAAACCTCCAAAACCAAAGAAAATAAAAGCAAAAGAAGAGCAATCAGAAATTGACGAAGATGAGGCCATCAATAGAAAACTTACAGAACTAGCAAAACAACAAGAGGAACTTGCAATAAAAGTAGAGCAAAAAATAGCGCTGGAAAAAGAAAACAGAACTAAAGAAAAAGCTATCAAAAAGGAGCAAAAAGAGATCGAATCAAATAGAATAGAAGGAATAATACTAAACAATAAAACTGAAAAGAAATCAACATTATCCAGTGATAACGGTATAGAAAAGCACTCAGAAAGAACCACAAGAGAACCTAAATTCTCAAGATTTTCCAACAGAAGTTATATAAGAAAACCAAAGGTTCCTAAAGATGATTTTATTGAATTTGATAAAGAGAATGAGACCAAAGACAATAAAATTTCACTTGAAGAAAGTATGGAACAAACAAAAAGTGAGAAGAGAAAAATATTGAAAGCTAAAAGGACAGATTATAAAAACAAACCTGAGGCTTCCTTAAAAGATCACGGCATTGAAAAATCAGACCAATCGACCACTAAGCAAGAAACGACCAAACCATATACTAGCGATATTACTATGTCGAAAAATACTATCGTTAAAAAAGCCAAATTGGTAAAAAGTAAGAGATCTACTCGGCAAGGTAGTAAAATGGGGAAATCTTCAGAACCCGAATTATTTAATAATAAGGACGAAGACTTAGCGAAATATAAGCATAAAAAACAACAAAGAATCATTGATAAATTTATCAAGGAATCCCCCAGTTTGAAATATAATCGAGAGTTTAAACAAACAACGGATGACTTAGCCGCAAATAGCGCCTCATGGGATAAAAATACAGCGTCAGAATACTTGGCTGAAATTTATTTGGAGCAAGGCAACAAAAAGCGTGCGATCGAAATCTATAAGGTTTTAAGCTTGAAATATCCGGAAAAAAAATCTTATTTTGTATCCTTGATTTCAAAAATTGAATAGATGTACGGAGTAATTGTAACCCTCATCATAATTATTGCGGTGTTATTGGTTTTAGTTGTCCTTGCTCAGAATCCTAAAGGAGGAGGCTTATCGAGTCAGTTTGGAGGATCAGGAACAACCCAACTAATGGGAGTTAAAAAAACAGGAGACTTACTAGAAAGATTAACCTGGGGATTCGCAATAGCCCTTCTTATATTGTCTATTTCTACAAGCTTTATACTGCCTACAGAAGAAGAAGACATTTTATCCAGCCCTAACATTGACAACGCACAGAATACAGTTATTCCTCCTGCAATCCAACCATCTGATGGCTTATCATTAGATGAGTTGCCCGGAGAATCCGAAGGAGATTCTATTAACTAAGCAATTGTGTTTAAGTGTATTAGTTAATACTTAATCTGACATAGGTTTGGCTTTTCACTTCATCAATCAGTTAATCGTGTATAGGCACCAGCATGTTAGCCGTCAAATTGAACCAACTGTTGAAAGTAGCATCGGACAAGGTAACCCCTTCCCGATTGAACATCTGGAGCCGTCTATAATAAGGTAAGTGGCTTACCCACCATTCGGTGTGCTCAGTAATCCAGGTCCTGAAGGATTCTAATATTCATATTGAATAATTTTTGATTCCTCAAATTTGGTGAATGATTTTGTCATCTCATTCGAAATCAATTACCTCCTATTCAACGTGTTACATCATCTCAATGAATAGTACCTGAATTTTTCGGGCTAATTCTTTTATCACTCCTTTTAGTATACTAAAACGATAGTCGGGAACCCACACCATTTGATAATCACATTTATAGATCACATGGCTCTGCCTTCGATACTTACAAACTACTCAAAGGTAAGGCAGAGCCTAAGAACATCATCACTTGCTGAGCAGGTGGTTTTTCTAGTTAAATTAAATCCAAGACGTTTAAGCAAAAGCATCACCTTAAGCATGAGTTATACATAGCATCCATGCATGAGACGTGTGTTTTCACATCATGCATAATACTAAAGTTGTAAAGTCTCCTGCGCCTAAGTGATGAAATGCTTTAAAAGATTGTAGAAAGCACTACGTTTTGAGTCAAAACTCCAGCGAACTTAAGTTTTAGAACTCCACCTCACTTTCTTGGACACAGACATTTCTTACGCTAAAGCTTCAGTAACAAAGCAAAGTGAATGAGTCCCATTGCTTATAGAAAGCACATGTCTTTTCTACATATTGTTAATTGATACTTGTCAATTAGTCAATTATATTTATTAATATGTAAAATATATTTTACATTCTATCGTATTGTTATTAAAATAATTATGTAATGAGAGTTAAGTATCTTCTACCAGCTAGCTTCAAGAGAATAGGTTGGTTAATATTATTTCCAAGTGTAATACTTGGAATTCCAACCGTAATCATTGAATGGAGTCCTGAATTCTTTGATTTTCATGTCTTTGCGGTATTTGTTGATGGTTTTCCAAAAGATACAGAGTTGTTTGGGTTCATTGAGAATAACATTTTGAATGAAATTCTTGGTGTCTTGACCATTGTTGGCGGGTTGATTGTCGCTTTTTCTAAAGAATTTGATGAAGATGAGCTTATTTCCAAAATGAGGGTTGAATCTTTGGTGTGGACCATTTACTGGAATTACGGGATACTGTTAGCTGCTTTCCTGCTAGTCTATGATTTTTCATTCTATTGGGTTATGGTCTTTAACATGTTTACACCTTTAGTACTTTTCATAATTAGATTCAATTGGTCAATCAGAAAATTTAGAAGATCAATGAAATATGAAGAATAGTATCAAAGTTGAAAGGGCAAGAAAAAATTTGACCCAAGCAAAACTCGCTGAAATAATAGGGGTTAGCCGTCAAACTGTCAATTCTATGGAACTCGGGAAATATGTTCCATCCACTGTTTTGGCCTTGCGTTTATCCAAAGTATTTAGGATTACAGTAAATGAAATATTTCAATTAGAAGATGAAGACTGGAGGTAATCGTAAATAAATGATTCTCGTAGACTCAACCAAGCATGTCCATTTGTCTTTTAGAGGTAATTTTTTGAATTAAAAATTGATTAGGCTCAAATTTGCTCATAGAGCCAATCAATTTTTACTGCATTTTTTCAACCAAAGGAATAGGGGCTTCTTTAAAAAATGATTGAAACTATATCTTAAAGTCAAGGAAATACAGGAAGGCCTCCGCTAGTTCGGGCTTACAACTCGGACTGGTTGAAAAATATAGATACGAGCTACAAGCTCGCACCAACGTAGGAGAGGCACACTGCTAAGCTTATGGCTCACGGCCATCTACTTAGTGTCTCTAAGAAAACGGCATCCTTTGAAAGAAAACGATGTTTTTAGCTCGTAGAGCGTATTTTTTTGAGATTCCGATGTGAAAATAGTCATTGAATCTATTTGAGAAATTCTAGTTGAAATGTAATAAAACCACAGGTTCACCTTCACTTTATTCAAAAAGTCAGATGAATTTTTGAAAAATTGATAAAACTATTCTAAAGAATTAAATCGATTCGATTGAGTCTTTCGCTAAAAAACTACGCTGTAAGCGTCAGTAGCTTGTTTTTTGTCTTTTCTTATAGACACTACTTAGTTGGTGGCTTTTTCTTTGAAATAATTCTTAAACAGCTTTCTATTTTCACAAACAAGCGAATCGCCTTTATTGAAATGATATATAGTGCCATTATATGTGTCTTTTGTGTCGAAAGCATAAACCACAAGTCTTTTTTCGAATGCAAACAAATTATGAATTTGATAATCAGTACCGTATTCATGTTTTGTATCTTCTGTTATACCATTACCATATCTGTAAAATACCAATCCCCATGAAGCATTATCGTTTTCTGCTAGGAAGTCATCATACTTTATGTAATCAATAATAAAATTGTCAATTTTGATTTTATGCTCCTCATTAGAAATATCAAAATTTTTAACTGCAAAAAAATCATGACGTTCCTTTGCATACCATCCTTGCCCATCATTCTCTCTGTATATAATATCATTAGGTTCTAAATGATAAATCTCTAAAGGGCCATTTTCCTGCTTTACATTGCAAGCAAACAGAAAGAGCATTACAATTACTGAAAATACCTTACAAAGTACCATAACAAAAGAAAGAAAGTGAAAACAGTAGTAAAAGGCTTCTTTCCTTGTTGATGCTGCAACACCCAAAAATCTGTCAATCCTCCCATGCCTAACTTCGCTGAAGGGGAGGCATTTGTAATATCGCTTTCAGTTACCCCAAAATCGTCCCTTATCTCTACCGAGATCAATGCGTTGTATGAGCAGTTGTAAAAATCATAGCAAATGGCATCCAATCGTACATACATCTGTTGCGTTCCTCCAACTAATATTTCAGCGAAGGACTCGATCGCCATGAAAAACTTGGTGGTCTAATACCCTTATATTTTAAATCAACTTTGGAAAAATCACCTAGATTAATAGAATCCTTTGCAAAACTGGATTTTTGGCTCAAATCGAGGCTTTCAGAATTTCAAAAACGTAGTTTACTGGTCGTAAATGAGGCTTTTGAAATTTTGAGTAACGAAGAGTTGGGCCAAAAGGCGAGTTTTTCAAAGGA
>JBCCLN010000111.1:0-12361 GCA_039026865.1 Bacteroidota bacterium
ATTTTTTGATTCCTCAAATTTGGAGAATGATATTGTCCTCTCATTCAAAATCAATTACCCCCTATTCCACGTGTTACCTCATCTCAATGAATAACTCCCGGATTTTTCCATCTAACTAAAATGCAACTATTTGAAAATCAGAAATTTACAAAAAGTACTTTTGGTTAGCTATTTTACGTTACATAGCCGCCTTAGCAGTGCAATGTCTTGAAATTCGGGTTAAGTTGGTATTTGTGGCTATTTAATGACTAGGACACCAATTAATAAATCCTTTTATCCTGTAAAATCTTTATCCGAAGAGTAGATGGAGTATATGCATCATCTTCGGGATGTTCTACTATTGGGCTATCACCGAATAAATGCGCCTCTTCATTAGACACCAAGCTAATCTATTCTTTATAAAGCAGCCTTATGAAAACATCTATCCCTGCAAATATCCAATAAACTATGGCAAAAGATACAAAGCACAATTTTGATGAATCTTTTCTTTTGCAAGTTATCAACTTGAAGTAGTAAAAGGCTAAAACCGTATAGATAGTTGAATCAAGCGAACCATTGCTTTGAAATGAGTTCATTATCATGAATTCACTATTTTTATGAAATAACTATTGAAAAGATATGAAAGAAGGATGGCTAGAGGCGATCAATCAAGAAATACTGGAACTTAAAGCGCTTACGAAAGAGACACGTGAAATGACTCTTGAAACCAGAAGATCGGCTGATGCGGCGGAATTACGTGCCGCTGCCGCAATGGAAGAAGCTAAAGCATCTAGAGAAGAAGCCAAAGCAGCGAGGGAGGAGTCTAAAGCAGCGCTAAGACGAGCTGAAGATGCAAGCATACTTTTAGAGATTCATATTGCGTGGCATAATAAACCGATGTGGAAAAGATGGTTTGGTTTTAAGTAACCTTTTGAATACGCTTACTTTTCCAAAATCCCCACGCTCGTTTAACCCAAAAAATTCCGATGTTATTCATTGAGATGAGGTAACACGTTGAATAAGAAATAATTGATTTCGAATGGGGTGCCAAAATCGTTCCCCAAATTTGAGGAATCAAAAATCATTCAGTATGAATACAAAACTACGGTAAATCAATTACTTGAATCAAACCGCCACTATTTGTGGTGAATAATGCGGGTTAACATTGCTAAACTCCGTTTTTGACGTCTTGTCTTATCTCAGAAAAAAATCGCTACTTTAAATTCTTGAACTTAGTTTTTAGAGGTGCCCTTAAACTAGACGAAACAGTACTTTGAAACATATACTGGTGCCAACGAATGTCACTCTTCTCACTTCCTGTCCTTCGCCTCTTCCATCATATGGGAAATCACTTGATTGATTTTTACTACCAGTTCTTTCACACCTCCTCCAAATCTATCCTCTTCCAACAACTCCACATGGTTGAGAAAAAGAGTGATTTGTTTAGAAAGTTCAGTTTTTCTTATGACGATTTGAGGTGTCTCATCTCCATCATTTTGAATGATTTTTTCGTGATAAATTTTATTAAAAATATCATTAGCGCTCACCATTTCTTCTAGCAGGTCTGCGACTCCTGAGTTCGCAATCTCATTTTTACTGCTCTCTAATTCATCTAAAAGCCCTCTCATGGCTTCACTTTGAGCAATGTAACCCAGATTGTAGAGGCTAAACCCATGTTTCCTTACAATCTCAACCAGTTGCTCTCCGGCATACTTGATAGGTCCATCCTGTCTAAAAGAAGCCGAGAGCACCCCATATTTGAATGCTTGAAATGCATCATCTCGTTCTAAATCAGCTTGCTGAACGCGGGAAGCATAGATGCTGGACAGACTCTCGTTCAAGGCTTCTGTCAGTTTGTTAGAAGCATCGGTTGTTTTCTTAATTCTATTTTCCAACACCTTTTTATGATCAGACTTGATGATGCACTGTACCAAACGCTCTGCGGTTTTAACCAGTTCTTCAGAAGTGAGTGCGGAGTATGAAAATTGTTTCAACATACACGAAGGTTTTACTTGAGCGAAAAATTAAAACTATTGAATCCGTTCGATTTTTGCTCCCAAACTATTCAGTCTTTTATCGATAAGTTGATATCCTCGATCGATCTGATCAATGTTATGGATGATGCTTACGCCTTCTGCTGACATGGCTGCTATCAAGAGTGATACTCCAGCACGAATATCTGGTGAGGTCATGGTAATACCTCGCAAAGGATAAGCGTGATCCAGCCCTATGACGGTAGCTCTATGAGGATCACATAAGATAATCTGAGCTCCCATATCTATGAGTTTGTCCACAAAAAAAAGCCGGCTTTCAAACATTTTCTGATGAATAAGTACGGTTCCTTTTGCCTGAGTAGCAGTAACCAGGATCACACTCAATAAGTCCGGGGTCAGACCTGGCCAGATAGCATCTGCAATGGTGAGTATAGATCCGTCAATGTATGAATCTATGGTGTAATGGTCTTGAGCGAGAATGTGAATATCGTCATTTTCAATATTCATTTTTATGCCCAACCGCTTAAAGGTCTCAGGAATCATTCCCAATTCGTTGATTTCTACGTTTTTGATGGTCAAATCAGATCCTGTCATCGCTGCCATGCCTATAAAGCTGCCCACTTCAATCATATCAGGAAGCATGGTATGTTCGGTTCCGCTTAGTGATTTCACTCCCTCAATATGCAGCAAGTTTGAGCCTATTCCGTCAATTTGGGCACCCATTCTCCTTAGCATTTTACAAAGCTGCTGGATGTATGGTTCGCAGGCTGCGTTATAGATGGTAGTCAATCCCTCAGCCATGACCGCTGCCATAATGATGTTTGCCGTACCTGTCACAGAAGCTTCATCTAGCAGCATATAGGTCCCTTTGAGTTTTGAACCGTCTATCGTATAGAAAGCAGTGTTGGAGTCATAAAGAAACTTCGCGCCTAACTTTTGAAAGCCTATAAAATGGGTATCCAGCCTTCTTCTACCAATTTTATCACCTCCGGGCTTTGGCATTTTACCTTTGCCAAATCTAGCAAGCAGTGGGCCCAGGATCATAATGGACCCACGTAAGGTAGAAGCTTTCTCTTTAAATTCTTGGGTATCTAAAAAATCGAGATGGATCGTAGCTGCTTTGAAAGCATAAGATTCTTCACTCAACGCATCCACTTCTACTCCCAGATCGCCCATAAGGCTAATCAGCTTTAACACATCCCTGATCTGCGGAATTTTGTGGATTACTACTTTCTCATCCGTAAGAAGAACAGCGGAAATGACCTGTAAGGCTTCATTTTTGGCCCCTTGAGGTATGATCTCTCCTGAGAGCTTATGACCTCCAACTACTCTGAATGACGACATTTTTGATTGGAAGATTTGATGATTAATTTACGGATCTTGCTAAATCTTATAAGCAAACCAAGTGATTAATACATCCTCAAATGATCAAATTAATTTCTTCTTCTGCCGTTACTCCTACCACTTTGACTCCTTCTTCCTTTCCCTCCTTTGCCATTGTTTCTGCTTTTATTGCTATACCTGCGCCCTTGACTCTTACGCTCGGTATCAAAGAGTCCGAGCTCTTTTACGGTGTTAATATCGATATCCAGTTTTCTGTCAGATAGCTGCCTAATGTTTTTAAGGATTAGCTCGTCTTCAATGGATTCTTTATTCCATATTTGAAAAAACCCTTTCATAAGTCTTCCGATAGCCACCACAGCGCCCTCCCTCTCTTTTTCATCTTCCATCGCTATCGCCTGATCTATGAGAAGCTCCACACCTCTTCCGTAATGACGATACTTGATCTCATTTGAATAATATTTTAACCGATCGGGTTTTTTGTTTAATACCTTCCGATCTGGCTTGGGAAAAGGACTATCTACCTCTAATTCAAAATCAGAAATAATATGTAGATCATCCCATATTTTCTGGTCATTCTCAGTGGACTCTTTATTAAGATCTGGATTGATCAATTTCATTAACTCAACCAATGTGCTGGCTTTTTTTGATCGTTCTGCTTTGTCTTTGATGGTCTTAAGGTGCATAATCAGATCTTGTACGTTTCTTCCGTACTCTCGCAGTTTAAGGTCGGCTCGCTGCGTGTTGTATTCTATCTCCATAACTTCTATTCAATTTTCAAAAATACGTTAAATAAGTGCCTAGTCAAACAGAAGCAATACATTTCAGCTCAATAGCAATAGGTGTAGGCAAAGAACTGATCTCCACTGTGGTTCGGCAAGGCTGATTTTCCTTGAAATATGCTGCGTAAATATTGTTATAAGTTTTAAAATCATCCTTTAGGTTAGTAAGGAAAACGGTTACATCTATCAAATCTTCCCATTGAGCACCCGAAGCTTCTAAAATTAATCGAACATTTTTGAAAACAGCATGGCACTGTTTTCCTATATCGTAACTGATTACTTCTCCTTTTTCGTCTAGTTCCACACCTGGAATTTTCTTTGCTCCGCGCTCCCTGGGCCCGACTCCTGATAAGAAAAGCAAATTCCCTACTTTCCGGGCATGAGGATACGATCCTACCGGTACAGGTGCTTTTTCTGAATCAAATTTTTGTGAAGACATAACTTTAAACAGGCTCTAAATTAACCAAATCCTTAAAATGAAATTTTTCTTTGGAAATTCAGCACTGAATATTTCATTTATTCATTAGCTCTTCTATCTCCTCTGCCTCAATTGGTAGGTTTTTCATCAAATTAATTGGCCCTTCCGCCGTAATAAATACGTTATCTTCTATTCTGATTCCGATATTCTCTTCGGGTATGTAAATGCCAGGCTCCACGGTGAAAACCATTCCTTCTTCAAAATCTTTGTAGATGGATGCCACATCATGTACATCTATTCCTATGTGATGAGAGGTGCCGTGCATAAAATACTTTTTATAAGCAGGCCACTCCGGATTTTCATTTTTAATATCGGTTTGGTCAATTAAGCCTAAACCCAACAATTCGCTTTCCATTATTTTACCCACTTCTGCATGATATTCTGGTATTCGATTCCCTGGTTTTAACATATCTGTAGCTTTGTTTTTTACCCTAAGTACGGCCTCATAAACCTCTCTTTGTCTTTTTGAAAATCTTCCATTGACAGGAATAGTACGCGTCATATCTGCATGGTAATTTGCATACTCTGCCCCTACATCCATCAATAAAATATCGCCATCCTTCAGTTCCTGATTATTATCTAAATAATGCAATACACATGAATTTCCACCACCACCTATAATGGGTTCGTAAGCGAATCCTTTTGATCTATTTCTTACAAACTCATGGAGATATTCTGCTTCAACTTCGTATTCCATCATGCCTGGTTTCAGACCTTCAAGAATTCGGCGAAACCCTTTCTCAGTGATATCACATGCTTTTTGAAGTAGCTCCACTTCAATTTGAGATTTCACGCATCGTAAATCCTGGAGTATAGGAAACAGCCGCTCATACTGATAAAGCGGATAACGTTCCTGGCACTCTTTGACGAAACGAGCATTCCTGGTCTCTACAGAAGATGCATTCCTAATGTGTTCATTGCTATCCAGGTAGATATGATCGCACTCCGCCAGAATCGTATAAAATAATTTATCAAATTCTTTCGTCCACTTTATATTTTTTATTCCGGAGGTCTCATGTCCTTCCTCCTTTGTGAGCTTGTGTCCTTCCCATACTGCAATCTCTTCATTGGTTTCCCGAAGAAATAGTATTTCACGCATCTTTTCGTCAGGAAAGTCCGGAGCAATGAGCACAATGGATTCCTCCTGATCTACACCAGTGAGGTAAAGCAAGTTACTATTTTGTATAAACTTCATAGTCCCATCCGCGTTAGTGGGCATTATATCATTGGCCTGTATGACAGCCACAGATCCAGGCTTTATTCTTGCTGCCAGATTCCGCCTGTTTTGAATAAATAATTCTTTGTTGATGGGGTCGTATCTCACTCAGCTAATTTTGATTGAAGCCTGGAAAGTTTTACATCTGATGCAACCGCTATCAGCTCGCTTTCACTGGTATTTTCTGCTTGCACTGTGGTATAAAAACGCGCTGCCAAATAGAGAACAATTGTTCCGCTGTTATCACTATAATCAAAATTGACCCAACCTGGGATACCATCTATCTTAATGGATTTGGCATAGCCTTCGGTCGATTCGAATTCAAACTGTTGGGCAGATTGAGCAGACGCCAGGTATTCAGCCCCTAAATAATCATTGAGAGTAATGTTCATTTCTCGGTCGCCTTTAGAGTAAGTTTTTGACGCTGTGGAGAAAGATGCACCCTGCGTGGTGTATCCAACTCCTTGTGGTTTTTCACTTCTTACAAATCCTTGGGTTTGCTCCGGTAGCATATCTATTAAAATTCTAAAATCCACACGCTGAGATAAATCCAGAGATTCAATATCTACTTCAGAGGGAGTGTAATCGTCCATTGCACCTTCTGTACTATAAGATACATCTTCGGTTGAAGGAGTGGTGGAACGATTATCCTCATTATTTTTTTTCTTACCAAAAAGAAAATCATCAATTGCTTGATTTGCTTTTTTCTCCGCCTTTTTTTTGATTTCTATTTGGGCATCTGCCTTACTTAGAGTTAATAATCCTATGAGTAAGATGAAAACAAACTTTTTCATTTTAAGTGGTTTTTAGGTGTTTAAAAAGAAGCTAAAATTACTATTTCTTTTCTTTCCTTTTAATCATAAGGAACAACAAATAGCATTTCATAAATTCTCCTGCTGATGCAAAAAGTGCATTAATAGCCGGAGCAGCCACCTACAAGATTTGAAACTATATAAAATGAGCATAAACTTAGAATCCTTAGCCTATCCAATCGAGCATAAATAAGTTCATGGAAATTCCATATGGCCAATTGGAAGTAAACTAATAGAATCCTTTGAAAAACCCGCCTTTTGGCCCATCTCTTCATTACTCAAAATTTCAAAAGCCTCATTTAAGACCAGTAAACTACGTCTTTGAAATTCCTAAAGCCTCGATTTGGACCAAAAATCCATTTTTGCGAAGGATTCTAACCCGTATTATTCACCACAAATAGTGGCAGATTGATTCAAGTAATTGATTTACCGTAGTTTGATATTGTATACTGAATGATTTTTTATTCCTCAAATTTGGGGAACGATGTTGTCATCTCGTTTGAAATCAATTGTCTAATATTCAGCGTATTACCTCATCTCAATCAATAACACCCGAATTTTTTGGGCTAACACATAAATACGATTAGTTTCATCAGTCTTCATTGATCGAAATTATATAAAGCCTGAAGGAGCTCACTACTCTTCTTCTAAAAGTTTTTAAAAGCAATTGTCCATTACCCTCTATCCCCTTCGTCTAGAAGAAAATTATTTATTTTAATTAAAACTCTACAAGAAAATGAAGAAGTATTTGTATGTATTCCGAGGTTTCGATGAAAACTATGAAAAACAATCACCAGAAGAAATGCAGGCACATTTCCAGCGATGGGGTGAATGGATGGAGAAGGTCCAGGCTCAAGGTCACGCACTTGATGATCACACAGGAAAAGTAGTTTCTGAAAATGGCAAAGTAGTTACTGATGGTCCCTTTAGTGAAGGCAAAGAGCTAGTAGGGGGCTATGTAGTGGTATCCGCAAACGATTTTGATCACGCCGTTGAGCTATCTAAGGGATGTCCCATTTTTGAATATAATTATACGACTGAGATTAGAGAAATAATGGAAGAAGGATAAACGTAGGTAGCTAAGGAACAAGACATTCTGCTATTGAACAGAATGTCTTGTTTCTACCAAGTCTTATATATTATGGAAACTCCACAAATTGTCGATCACCTTTTCAGAACTGAATATGGAAAGGCTGTTTCTCACTTAACCAATCGGTTTGGATCAAAGCATTTAGAATTAGCAGAAGACGCTGTTCAGGAAGCACTAATAAGAGCGATGCAGACATGGCCTTACACACAAGTTCCTGACAATCCTGCCGGATGGATACATAGAGTCGCCGGTAACAAGATGATCGATCAGCTTCGAAGAGAGCAAAAAATAGACAAACGAGAAGTTCCGGATGCTGTAGAAGAGTTCAACGATCAAATATCTTTTGAAGCCATAAATGATGAAATGATCCGAATGATGTTTGCCTGCTGTCATCCATCATTGAGTTCAGAATATCAAATTATCCTGACGCTAAAGATTCTGGGGGGGTTATCTGTAAGAGAAATTGCAAGTGCACTTGTGAAAAAAGAAGAAACCGTAGCAAAGGCTTATACACGTGCAAAGAAGAAATTCAAAAAAGAAGAGATTCAACTCGCCCTCCCTCCTGCGAACGAAATCGAGAAACGCTTAAACATTGTTCTCAAAATTGTATACTTGCTCTTTAATGAAGGATATAAGGCTTCGGAAGGAACATTACTGATAAGAGAGGAACTCTGTGAGGAAGCCATCCGATTAAACAAGGTCCTCTTAGACAGTGACATCTGCAATACTCCTTCCGCCAATGCACTGATTTCTATGATGCTTTTCCAAACGGCACGATTCAGTGCCAGAACAGATGAGCAAGGAAATATTATCCGATTGGAGGATCAGGATCGTAGTAAGTGGAATCAGGAAATAATCAATTTAGGACTTGAATACCTTGAAAAAGCTTCTGAAACTAATGAATTGAACGAATACCTTATTCAAGCAGTCATTAGCGCTACGCATTGCAGAGCTTCTAATTTTGAGGAGACAGATTGGGTCAGTATTTTGAGAATGTACGATTTGCACCTTCAATTGAGTAACAACCCAATTATTGAGTTAAACAGGGTTATTCCCCTTCAAAAAGTACATGGCTCACTTCTTGCCTACAAGGAAATAGAACGCCTGGAAGCCACTCAGTTTTTTGATGAATACTATCTTTTCTATGCCATTAAAGCACAAATTCTGGAAGACATTGGGGAGATGGAACATTGCAAGAATTCGTTAGAAAAAGCATTAAGCTTAGTCAAAAACGAACGGGAATCTATTTATTTAAAGAAAAAACTTTCACTTATCCCCTGATTTTAGTCAATCTTGAAAATGAGCCAGATCTTTTTAAAAGATTAATAAAATAGTGAGCTTCGCTTCATGAATAAATTCACACCTATGCTGCTTCTTTTTAGCGTCTTGATGGTGGGGTGTGTGGCTCATGTTAAAACCTACCAAAACAAAGACTATGAATTCTCCAACTACGAAACCTGGTGTTGGCTGAAAGGCTGTGAAATCACCTATCAGGGTCCTAATCTATACTATGATCAAAGAGTCATTGACGAAATTGCCAACTCAATAGCTGTAAACATGTATGAAAAGGGGTACATACAAGGTGATGATTCTTCGGATCTGGCAGTAAACTATTACATTACAATTAAAGAGGATTCTACTTCGGTAAGTGATGAGTATTCTGATATGATCAGTACGTCTTTTTATCCCAGATATGAAAAATTCTTAAAAGGAAGTTTAATTATAGATATTATAGATAGAGAAAAGTCAGAACTTGTTTGGAGAAGCACTGCCCAGAGATATCTGGAAATATATCCTGAGTACGATGAAGAGATGATTCAAAAGACCGTTACTAAAACAATGAAAAAGGTTCCCTCAAAGTCTAAAGCAAATTGATTTAACCTCTAAATTTAAACAGTAGTTTGACATAATTTTACGTATTCATGAGCGAGAAAGAATACGAGTTGATGGAGTTGCCAAATGGCATCAGAGTCATTCACAAGGAAATAGGGCACACAAAAATCGCAAATGTTGGCATTATGCTAGATATTGGGAGCAGAGATGAAGCTGTCTACGAGCAAGGTTTGGCTCACTTCCTGGAGCACATGGCTTTTAAGGGTACCAAGAAACGAAACCCCTATCACATCATTAATAGACTTGAATCTTTAGGAGGAGAGTTGAACGCCTACACTACCAAAGAAAAAATCTGCTTTTATGCCACCTTATTAGATGCTCATCTGGAAAAAGCTGTAGATCTTTTATCTGACATTACCTTCAATTCCACCTTTCCCGAGAAAGAAATAACAAAAGAACGCATGGTAATTTTGGAAGAGATGAGCATGTATCAGGATACCCCGGAGGATGCAATTCAGGACGAGTTTGATGAACAATTGTTCCCTAATCATGCACTCGGCAAGAATATACTAGGTAGCCAGGATACGGTCAATTCCTTTCAACAGAAACATTTTAAGGAATTCCTTTCCCGGAATCTAAACACAGAAAAAATCATTCTTGCCAGCGTGGGTAATTATCCCATCAAGAAAATCATTCGACTTGCTGAAAAATACTTGAAGCCAATCCCTCATAAAAATCATACACCAAAAAGAACATGGGTGAGTGAATATACTCCTACACGAAAAGAAATAAAAAAACCGATTGTTCAGGCTCACTTCGCGATGGGTCTCCCTTCCCTTTCTGTTAGAAATGAAAATAGGATTCCATTCTTCTTTCTTTCAAATCTACTGGGTGGTCCAAGTATGAATTCCCGATTAAACCTTAGCTTAAGAGAAAAACATGGACTAGTTTATGGAGTAGAAGTGAATTACGCGCCTTATTTAGAAACCGGACAATTTGCTATTTACTTCGCTACTGATCCTAAAAACCTGAAAAAAAGCCAACGTCTTGTTTTAAGAGAGATTGAGAACCTAAAAAATAAACCATTGGGAAACCTGCAATTGCACAAAGCAAAAAACCAACTTAAAGGACAGATGGCACTATCTGAAGAAAATAAAAATGCCGTTATGCTGATGATGGCCAAAAGTCAATTAGACCTGAAAAAGATTCCTTACCTAACCGAGATTTTTAAAAAAATTGACGCCATTAACTCATCACAAATACAAGAGCTAACTAAAGAATATTTACCTATTGATAGAATGAGTTCGCTTACTTACCTGCCAAACTGACTAACAAGAATTCGAATGATTCTATCATTAGTTTGCTTATCTTATTACCATTTTCAGCATAGACACTAAGACTGAAAGAGAGGATAGTCGCTGCTACAAGAGCTAATTTCCGAAAAACGTTTTTGAGTTTTCTATTGCATTCAATGACTGTTTTTTTGCCGTTGCTAGTCAAAATACCCCTTTTCATTAACCCGAATTATTCACCACAATTAGTGGCGGGTTGATTCAAGTAATTGATTTACCGTAGTTTAATATTCATACAGAATGATTTTTGATTCCTCAAATTTGGGGAACGATTTTGGCATCCCATTCGAAATCAATTATCTCTTATTCAACGTGTTACCTCATCTCAATGAATAATACCCGAATTTTTCGGGTTAAGCTTTTCACTCAATTGACCAAATCAACCAACGATTCTATTGCCCTGCTTCTGCCAAGAGATGGTTGGAGGCCTCAGCTTACTTCGCTCAGGATTGACCTTATGACTCGTCTTGAGGTTATTTACTACTTTTTGCGGATTATACACTTTAGGCACTACAGTATTGACTTTTCCTCGCAATGTTCATAAGAGATGGCCAATGTAATTGTATGAATTTAGCAAGTTGATTGGTTAGGCTTCTTCGGATTTATTTAATAAGATTTATAACTAACACTGAGCGGAACCTGGTAGCTTTCTCCAACAGGAGCACTCGATTGACCCTAGACCTCTGTCGTCTCTTTAGCACCTCGCGAAAAGCAGGAAATAATGTATTTTTATACCATGGACACACTTAAAGTCGCAAAGCGACTTCAAAAGCAAGGGCTTTCTCAAAAGGTAGCGGAAGAACTTTCCGAGATATTACAAGAATACGCTTCTTCAGACCTTTCCTCTAAGCAAGACCTGAAAACGCTGGAATATGCCCTTAAGACAAACCTTGAGGAAATAAAAATAGACCTGCAAAAAGAGATCAAAAATCTGGATATTAAAATAGAGCAGACGAAGGCGGAGCTACAAAAAGAGAGCAGAAATCTAGATGTTAAAATAGAGCAGACAAAGGCGGAGCTACAAAAAGAGATCAGAAATCTAGATGTTAAGATAGAGCAGACAAAGGCGGAGATACAGGAAACCAAAGCGGAATTAGGAAAAGAAATTAGGCAAATAGATACCAAGATATACGGTCAAATAAAATAGGTTGCAGGTATGCTTATAGGGCAAACGGCGCTCTTATTCACGCTGATAAGACTTTTTGGCTAGGGTGCATCGTAGTTAGGTAAGACTTAGATGGCCTCAAGAAGATAATGTGTAATAGTTAATATTTAATCTGACAATTTCATCAAATAGAGTTTAACTATAATAAGATTTTAGATTATGAATTTAGAAGAGAAGATTATCAAGCCAAAGTTAAGTTTGCTTGAATTAGCCCAAGAATTGGGTAATGTATCGCAAGCCTGTAAGATATTAGGCTACAGCAGAGACTCGTTTTATCGGTTTAAAGAATTGTATGAGAAAGGCGGAGCAACGGCCTTGA
>JBCCLN010000112.1:0-12342 GCA_039026865.1 Bacteroidota bacterium
ATTTTAATAAAATCTAATTTTCAATATTTGATAATCAATCTATTAAGTGGCTGAATAGTAACTATTATTCATTGAGATGAGGTAACACGTTGAATAGGAGGTAATTGATTTCGAATGAGATGGCAACATCGTTCCCCAAATTTGAGGAATCAAAAATCATTCAGTATGAATACAAAACTACGGTAAATCAATCCGCCATTATTTGTGGCGAATAATGAGGGTTAATCTTTTATCCGAGACTGGAGTGCGTCTAAGGCACACTTTTTTCTTTCTTTACCTTTCCCGGATACAATTGCATAGGGGAGTTTTTTGGCTTTTAGATATTCTTCATAGATATTAAAAAAGTACTTGCGTAATGCCGGGTGTTCCCTTTGAGGGTCTGGTATCCAAGGCAAATCGATGTTATTAAGAAGATAAAAATCATACCTTCGAGCTATTAATTGTTCTTCAATCCATACATCAGTAGTTCCATATTTGTGATCGCTCCAAACCTTTAGTACAATAAGGGTGGTATCACAGAATAAATAGTTTTTAGCATGTTCTGCTTTTTTGTCTTCCAATCTGAGCTGTTCTTTGGCGATGACTTTTAAATCTTTTTTTTCATAAGACCTGTTTAAACTATCTAAATAAGAACGAGCAACCTCCGGAACCCACCCTGTTTGAAAGTGAGTAGCCAGGCTCTGACATAATTCGCTTTTGCCTGTTGATTCAGGGCCGATTACAGCAATTCTTTTTGGTTTCATCAATGAAAGGACTCCAAAAATAGCTCAGAACTTAATCTAACCTGTTTTACTCATCAGGGTAGCGTCAGATTTGAAATACCTAATTGATTTTGGCTCATATATTAGAGATACATGCTTGGAGCTTATCCGCAGAAAAAATTGTTTCAAAATCACGCTTTATGGTATTCTGGGATTAATTAACTAAGCATTAACCTTCGCGCTTTTATTTTCGATTTCTCAAATACAGAGGAAAATTTCTTGGTTTGTTTACATTTTTTATCTGTAGTCAGACACCTCTATGCCTGGGAACTGCTCCAAATTATGTTGGTTAATCAACTAATTCAGGTTCTTTACTTGGCTTATCTATAGGTAAACCCACTCCGGGAGGGAGATCTAGATCTGGATCAAAAGAACCCCAACCTCCATCTTCGTCATCCTCATCATCTTCATCATCCCTCAGGTCTTTCAGGAAACGAATAAAAACAACAATCACTAGAATGATTGAGACCAGTAACACAAAGACGTATGATGGGTTTTTTGATATGTAATCTATTAATTCTATCACCTAAGAACATGTGAGAATGATATTGGTTGGCTAGGTCACTTTTAAAATTAAATTAAAGGTTATCTAATAAATGCTAAGTAGTTTTACACGGCAAATAATAGTTTTAGTTCTGCTTTATTTGCTATGATCCACAATGATAAATTCCTTTTTGAAGCACTTACCTATGATGATGTGCTTCTTCTTCCAGGTTATTCTGAAGTATTGCCAAGAGACACGGATACCTCTTCGCCTATTACACGAAATATCCGTTTGAATATTCCTTTAATTTCTGCAGCAATGGACACTGTCACAGAAGCTAAACTGGCTATCGCGATGGCACTTGAAGGAGGAATAGGAATCATTCATAAAAACATGTCCATCGAAAAGCAAGCGATTCAAGTTCGAAAAGTGAAACGCTCACAGAGCGGAATGATCTTAGATCCGATCACGCTGCATATTGATGCGCAAATAAGAGATGCTGAGGCCATTATGAAGGAAAATAAAATAGGTGGTATTCCAGTAGTTGATAAAGACAACAAACTAATTGGAATTGTCACTAATCGAGATCTTCGATTTGAGAAAGGAATGAATCGTCCGGTCATGGAGATCATGACAAAAGAAAACCTCATCACTGCGACGGCTGAAGTAGGCCTAAATGAGGCTGAGGCGATTCTTCAAGAGTATAAGATTGAAAAACTTCCCATTGTAGATAAAGACAATAAACTCACAGGACTGATTACTTATAAAGATATTTTGAAAAATAAGGACCGTCCCAATGCCTGTAAGGATGAATACGGTCGGTTACGTGTTGGAGCTGCTGTTGGTGTTACATCAGATATAGAAGATCGCATCGTGGCACTGGTAAAAGCAGGGGTAGATCTGGTTTCCATTGATACGGCACACGGTCATTCAAAAGGTGTTATCGATACGGCCAAGCAGGTGAAAAAAACTTTTTCCGATCTTGAACTGATCGTTGGAAATATCGCCACAGCTGAGGCTGCCGTTGCGCTTGCTGAAGCAGGAGCAGATGCGATTAAAGTAGGGGTAGGTCCTGGAAGTATCTGCACCACCAGAGTCATTGCAGGGGTAGGAGTACCCCAGCTTTCAGCTGTTTATGAATCTGCCAAAGCCGTTAAAAATACCGGGGTTCCAATCATTGCAGATGGAGGTATACGATTTTCTGGTGATATCGCCAAAGCAATATCAGGAGGGGCAAACACGGTTATGATTGGTTCTTTGCTTGCCGGTACTGAGGAAGCACCAGGTGAGGTAATCCTCTATGAAGGAAGGAAATTCAAATCTTATCGAGGGATGGGCTCGGTGGAAGCAATGGAAGAAGGTTCTAAAGATCGCTACTTCCAGGATGCTGAGGATGACATAAAGAAATTGGTCCCGGAGGGAATTGTTGGAAGGGTTCCCTTTAAAGGCTCAGTGCAAGAAGTACTTTACCAGATGGTAGGTGGCTTGAGAGCAGGTATGGGTTATTGCGGAGCGGGAACAATTGAAGCCTTACAAAAGGCAAGATTTGTAAAGATCTCCGGAGCAGGTGTCGCAGAAAGTCATCCACATGATATTCACATCACCAGGGAAGCTCCGAACTACAGTAGGAGGTAAATGAAATGGTAAAAAGTATGTAGTAGTAGGTATTTGTGATGGATTATTTATGTAGATGGATGTTAGCTCTTTAACCGAGCAATTTCCGTAACACCTCCTTTGGTTAAATCACCAATTTTCACTTTAATCTCCGCGTTCAGAGGAAGAAACAAGTCCACACGGCTACCAAAACGGATAAATCCAACAGAGGTGCCTTGTTCCACCGTGTCACCCACCTCCGGATAAAAGGTAATCCTTCTGGCGACTGCTCCGGCTATTTGGCGCATTAAGATTTTTACATTTGAATCGGTCTTGAATCCAATGGAAGTTCGCTCATTATTAGTACTGGATTTAGGATGCCATGCTACCAGGAATTTGCCCGGGTGGTATTTAAAGAAATCAATCATTCCTTTGATAGGGCTTCTGTTTACGTGCACATTTAAGGGAGACATAAAAATTGAGATTTGCATTCTGTCTTCATTGAGATATTCATCTTCATGAGTCTTTTCAATTACCACAACTTTGCCTTCTGCCGGGGCATACACTATTCCATCTTTCTCAGGAGTGATTACATTGGGATCACGAAAAAACCGCACGATTAAAACGAAGAAAACAATTCCAGCAAAAGCTAATATTGTTTGTATCATAAAGATCGGAATCAACCAATAAAGAAGTACATACAACACTCCTACCAAGAGTGCCATAATTGGTATCATCCTGTATCCTTCTTTGTGTATTCTCATTGCCATTGATTTTGATACAGTTAGGAGAGCTTAGTCTATCTAATAGTTAATGCAATGACCTAGAAACCACCACGATATTTGTATGTTTTCGCGACCTTATTGATAGCCACGATGTATGCTGCAATTCGCATACTTACGTCATACTTTAAAGCCGTCTCATACACGCGGTCAAAAGCGTTTTTCATAATACGGTCAGAACGCCTACTCACACGTTCACGCGTCCAACCGTATCCAAGTCTGTTTTGAACCCATTCAAAATATGAAACCGTAACACCACCGGCATTTGCCAAAATATCGGGAACTGCAAGGATTCCTTTTTCATTGAGTATGGCGTCCGCCTTGGCGGAAGTAGGGCCATTAGCACCTTCTACAATCATATTGGCTTTGATCTTATTGGCATTGTTTTTTGTAATGACATCTTCAACCGCGGCAGGTACAAGCACGTCTACATCAAGTAGAAGGAGTTCATCGGGATCGATTTTTTCTGCTCCTCGGAATCCTTCGAGGCTACCTTTATTTGCATGTCTGTACTCCATAGCTTTCTTAATGTCAATTCCTTCAGCATTGTGATAGGCACCAGAAAGATCACTTATAGCTACGATGTTGACACCTCTTTCTTCTAAAAGTTGAGCTGCCCAAGAGCCAACATTGCCAAAACCTTGAATGACGCAGGTAGCTTTGAATGGATTAATCTTTTGTTTCTCCATGGCGGCTAATGCGGAGATCATCACTCCTCTTCCGGTAGCCTCTTCACGTCCTAAAGAACCACCTAAAACAAGAGGTTTCCCGGTGACTACTGCATTGACAGTCATACCGTAGTTTCTGGAATACTGGTCCATCATCCAAGCCATCTCTCTTGGTCCTGTTCCCATATCTGGCGCGGGGATATCCCTATCTTTTCCAAAAACGTCGTGCATTGCTCCCGTATACGCCCTTGTAAGTCGTTCCACTTCTCCTGCTGACATTTCTCTGGGATTACATTTAATTCCTCCTTTAGCGCCACCATAAGGAATATCTACCACGGCACACTTCCAGGTCATCCATGCGGCCAAGGCCTTTACCTCATCAATGCTTACTTCCATATCGTAGCGGACACCACCTTTAGACGGTCCAAGAATAGTAGAATGGATAACACGATATCCCTCAAAAACCTTGATCGACCCATCATCCATGGTTATAGGTAATGAGACGATCACCTGCCTGGCAGGTGTTTTGAGCACATCATATAGTTCTTGTTCTAATCCTAGATGCTCTGTAGCTATTTGAAAACGAGACATCATGGACTCAAACGGATTATCTTTATCTTTAATAGGAGCTGGTTCTATGTAAGCCATAGTAATTAGAGGGATACGTTATGTTAATGACAGTAAATGTACCGGATTTGTTAATTTTTATTAAAATAATTTCAAGAAAACTACAACAAAAGGAACAGCTATGAGGAGGCTATCAAATCGATCCAGAAATCCACCATGTCCAGGAATAGCAGTGCCAGAATCTTTAATTTGGATAGAACGTTTGAAGTGAGACTCTACTAAGTCTCCGTAAGTGCCAGCAATGACCACGATAACTGAGACACTCATCCACTCTATCAGATTCAATCCATTGAAGTAAAATCCTATAACCAAAGAAGTAAGGACTGAAGCTATTGCGCCTCCGATGCTTCCTTCCCATGATTTTTTAGGTGAAATTCGTTCAAAAAGTTTTGTCCTGCCGAAGATAATACCAGCAAAATAAGCTCCAATATCATTAGCCCATGTTAAAAAAAGGAGTCCTAGAATGATTTCATAGGAGTACTCGCCACCGTAAAAAACCAAAACATTTGTTAGCGCAAACGGAAGCGCTACATACATAATTCCCAAATAGAATAGGGCGATATTTATGAAGGGATGAATATCACTTTTCTTGTAAAGCTTGATCAAAAAGACAAATGAAGCCAATGGAAAAATGAGAATATAATATCTGTTAGGCAAAACATCAATCTGGATGAGAAAAGTGATGGAAAAAAGAAGCGCTCCTATGGTCACACCTAAAAATCGTATAGGTAAATAGCTTTGAAGCCTCACCAATCGATAGAACTCCATCATGGTAAGGCAAGAGATGGATAAGAAAACAATAAAGAACCCCCATTGACTCCAGATTAAAAATAAGATGATGATCATTCCACCTATGATAGCAGAAAAAATTCTGGGTAGAAGATCGGGGTATTTAGTCAAACTTTATTTCTTCTTTTATGATCCTAATTGCTCTAAGAACTGAATCTGCATCCACAAATATTTCAAAATTTCCGAAACCATGAGCAGAAACTGTTTTATTTATCTTCACAGGCACCAGTCCCTCTCCTTCTAAAACAGCTTTGACGATGTCAACCCGATATTCCTGATTGTCTTTGTAAACCACTTGCCAATCACGCATTTTGTTGAAGCTTTTTATAAAATCGGGAAAGTAAATATGCTGTTATGAGGCTAAAAAATAAAACTGCCGGCCACGGAGCTGATTGGTCCATTTGTTCAGGAGAAATGTCCACCACTTTATTTTGAGCAGCATAAAGAAGTAATAAAGCAAACCCATTATTAATCAAATGACCAATTATGGCTAGAGATAGCTTTCCACTCCAATAATACATATAACCAAACACAACGCCCAATAGCATTCTGGGAGCTAAGCCAAAAAATTGTAAGTGAATTGCAGCAAAAATAAAACCAGTAAGCCATATAGCTGCATGATGATTTTTTAGGATTCGCACAAAAAGACTTTGAATTAACCCTCTAAAAATTAACTCTTCTCCGATTGCAGGAATAATAGCAACAGCAAGAAGAGCCAAAAATAAGTGCTGGACAGACTGAAAAGTTGTGATATGTTCTGTAAGCAATTTAAGCTGGTCTTCAGATTGTCTTGCCCACTTTGCAAAGTCAGAATCTCCAAATTCCAGGTTCATATTCCATTCTCCTATTGCGCTGATAACCACCATGGACCCAAGTGCAATCCCGATCGATAGACCTAATGAGATCCAGGAAACACGTAAGAAAAACTCTTTAACATCAAACTTCAATAGCAGATAAGAAATAAGGATGCCTACGACAATAAACATCAAAAAGTGTAAGAATGCCTGGCTAACCAAGAGGCTGATCGGATCTTGTGATGCCAGGAACTTTTCATCCATCTGCACTAGAGATGATCCTAGAATATTGATTATAGCAAAAGAAAGAAGGTAAAGGAGCAAAATGATGATCCCAATCCATGCTCTTAATGTCCGTTTCTCTTCAGGCAGATTCTTGAGAATGTCTTGCATATACTAAATTTGCGAGCAAATATAACTAGGAGAAGTGGTTAAGATCAGTGACCTGGAAATAGGGGAGTTCCCGTTGTTATTGGCGCCTATGGAAGATGTAAGTGATCCTCCGTTCAGAGCAGTCTGCAAGCAAAATGGAGCGGATTTAATGTTTACAGAATTTATTTCGTCTGAAGGCCTCATCAGAAATGCGCAGAAAAGTGTTGAAAAGTTGGATATCTATGATTATGAAAGACCTATTGGTATCCAGATTTTTGGAGATAAGATTGAATCTATGCGTGAGGCTGCCGCCATAGCTGAAGAAGCGAACTCTGAGATTATAGATATTAACTATGGATGTCCGGTTAAAAAGGTGGCATGCAAAGGAGCAGGTGCCGGGATTCTTTTAGATCTTCCCAAGATGCAGAAAATGACTGCTGAAATTGTTAAAAGGGTTAATAAACCTGTGACTGTGAAGACTCGGCTTGGTTGGGATCATTCAACCATTAAAATAAAGGAAGTAGCACATCGACTTCAAGATGTTGGTATTCGTGCCTTAAGTATTCATGGACGTACGCGTCAGCAGATGTATAAAGGAGAAGCCGATTGGTCTTACATAGCAAAGGTGAAAAATGATCCATCAATTCACATCCCCATCTTTGGAAATGGTGATATAGATTCTCCACAAAAAGCACAGGCGTATAAAAATAAATACGGAGTTGACGGAGTCATGATTGGTAGGGCTTCTATCGGGAATCCGTGGATTTTTAACGAAATCAAAGCTTATTTGGCTACCGGAGAACTCCCTCAACCACCTACCCTAGATGAAAGAGTTGGCGTTGTGATCCAACATCTTGATTTTTCTGTAGCGTGGAAAGGAGAGCGAAAAGGGCTTTTTGAAATGAGAAGACACTACACGAATTATTTCAGAGGTATTTCAAACTTCAAGCCTGTACGGACTAAACTTGTTCAATTAACCTCTTATTCAGAGGTGAAAGAGATGCTTCACCAAATACCTGAATTTTTCGGAGAAGCGGTCTTTTAATTTCACTCAAAAACTTACTTTTCTTATATCTTGTGCAAATGCAAAAATCCACCCTACTAGCATGGACGCTTTTGATCCTGCTTGCCACAATTTGGGGCAGTTCTTTTATTCTGATTAAAAAAGGTTTGCTCGGTTTAACTCCTCAAGAAGTCGGATCTTTTCGAATTGTGGCAGCATCTGTTGTGCTTTTGCCTTTTGCAATGGTACGGCTAAGGTCTTTTCCTAAAAACAGGCTCGGCTATTTGCTGGCTTCTGGTTTTTTGGGGAGCCTGCTACCTTCCTTTCTTTTTGCTGTGGCTCAAACTCATTTGGAAAGTGCTATTACAGGTGTTTTAAATGGCTTAGTTCCAATATTTACTGTTTTAATTGCCTTAGTTCTGTTTAATACAAAACAGCATCCTAAAGTATACCTAGGCGTGGCGATTGGTTTCGTGGGGACTGCGATCTTAGTCACGGCAAATGGCAAATCTTTTTCAGGTGTTGATGCATATGCACTTTTGGTAATCCTTGCTACTCTATGTTATGCATCTAATTTAAATCTCATTAAGCAAAAGCTAAATACTATTCATCCTGTTACGGTAACAAGCGTTTCTTTGGTTTTAGTTGGCCCATTATCCACTGTTTTTCTTTTTGGTTTTACAGATTATTGGAATAAGCTTTTGAAGGTTGATGGTATATTGGAAGCCTCTTTTTACATTGCATTATTGGGGGTTTTTGGTACTGCATTTGCGCTGATTATCTTCAATAAGATCCTCCAAATGACCAATCCGCTCTTTGCGTCTTCCGTAACCTATATTATTCCAATAGTTGCCGTTTTTTGGGGAATATTGGATGGGGAACGTATCTACTTTGTTCAATATATTGGCATGGTAGCTGTTGGGACTGGAGTATACATAGCTAATAAGAACAGATCAGGATTAAAGAAAAGCCGGAAGTAAAAAGTAGACGAGCAGGCTTATCAAAAAGCTTGAGCATATATTCAGCAAGATTCCTGACTTCACCATATCTTGCATCTCCAATTCACCCACACTAAATGCAATCGCATTGGGGCCTGTTGCAATCGGTAACATAAATGCACAGGATGCAGCCATGGTTGTTGGCACCATAAGAAAGTAGGGATGAATACCAATTGCACTTGCAAGAGACGCTAGCACAGGCAACATAATAGAAGCTGTGGCAACATTAGAGGTGACTTCAGTAAGAAAATTTACGGATATAGCAATAATCAGAACAATCAATAATAAGGGAAAATCAGCCACAAGGGTTAATTGACCTCCGAGCCACTTAGCTAAACCGGAACTCTGGAAAGCAGCTGCAAGAGATAACCCTCCACCAAAAAGAATAATTACCCCCCACGGAAGTTGTTCAGCTTCATTCCAAGTAAGCAAGGCTCTACCTTTATTCTGTTTTGAAGGGATGATAAACATCATAGTGGCTGCCGCAATTGCGATGATGGTATCATTGATATCAGGGATGAATTGATTGAGGACAAATGACCGTATAACCCAGAGTATAGCGGTTGCTAAAAAAATAATTCCTACCGCTTTTTCTTCATAACTGATCTTTCCAAGGTTTACATACTCTTGATGGATTATTTCCGCTCCGAAAGGAATTTTTTCTTGATGCGTTTTAAAAACCACTCTTCCAAGAATCAGCCAACAAATCAGAAGCATCAGGAGGGAGAAAGGCATGGCGAAAACCATCCATGAAACAAATGAAAACTCTTGGTTGTAAAGCTTTTCTCCTATTGAAACAAAAATCGGATTTGTAGGGGTACCTACCAAGGTCGCTACTCCACCGATGGAAGCTGAGAAGGCGATTCCTAAGAGAAGAGGCTTGAAAAATTGGCTAGCTCCTTCATTTCTAGATTCTTTCATTTGATGGATCAAAGCCGAACCAATAGTGATCATCATAAGTGTAGTAGCAGTGTTTGAAATCCACATGGAAAGTAGTCCGGTTGCCAGGATGAATCCCAATAAGATATTGTTCATGTTTGTCCCTATCTTATTTATAATAAATAGTGCGATTCTTTTATGCAAGTTCCATCGTTGCATCGCCATAGCTATAATAAAACCGCCAACAAAAAGGTAAAGCATTTTATCACCATAAGCGGCAGTGGTTTGGTTAATGTTAGCACCGCCAGTAAGAGGTAGCAATACAATAGGCATTAAAGCAGTGACTGCTATAGGAAGAACTTCTGTGAGCCACCAGGTTGCCATCCAGAGTGTAGTAGCTAAAACAGCATTTCCTTGACTGCTTAATCCATCGAAAGGCTCAAATACGAAAACAACATAAAAACAAAAGGGCCCCAGGAGAAGTCCTAGTCTTTTTCTAAGCATATTTTATTTAGTAGACCTCTTGTTTTTCTCCAAGCTTTTTGTAATCAAATTCATTTAAAAAGGTCTTTGCATGGCCTAGATTCGGAAAGTCAAACTCTTTTATTTCCCCATTTTTAGTATGTATTTCTATCCTTATTACGGATATTTTGGTATTTGAAGATAGCGGATCTGCAATTAAAACTGCATTTTCTTTTTTCTCTTTTATGTTTTTCGAGAGAACTACATTCTTCCGTTTAATTCTATTACAATAAGAGCATACATACTCTTTCAACAACTCTCCATCATATGTTTTTGTGGGCTTCCTTAAAATCTTTTCTTTTTTTAACCTTAATGTCTGAAAGCCGCATCTATCACATTTGAGTGCATTTAGATGGCCTTTGTATTTCTCTATTTTTGTGTAGCCGGTTGATTCGTCAATCCAAACATCATAATCGACAGAGAAAACGTTTTCTTCTGCCTGCATGCCTTCATCCAGATATACATCCTCTTCATCTTCACTCAGCAACTTCATCTTTTTTCCATTTTCAGGGTTAACCCTAGGAGTATATCTAAGCTTTTTGAGTTTTTTATCTAGTTTACCAGGATAATAAAACTTTAATATAAGATAAGCTACATAACCATAAAGAACAGAAATAGATGCGGAGACAAAAAGTCTGATAAAAAACCAAACCGGAGTTAGTAAAACCGTTTCTTGCTCAAGAGTATTATTGAAAAAGAATAGAGCAGAAGCCAAAAGAATATGACTCGTTAAAAAAACTCTGTTTTCTTTTTTGCTGGCGAGATCAAATTTTTCTTTAAAGGTTTTCTTACTGGCAAAGCTTATTTTGTAGAGGACATAATTAAATATTGCAAGTCCTAAAGTAACTATGATCAAAATAGAGGTAACCTGATGCCAACCATTTAGAAAATCTGCATAATTCATATTAATGGTTTTTCTACAAAAATAAAACGAAATAATTCTTGTGTATTGTTTGAAGATCTGTCAGCTCAAAAAACAAACGCAAAACATATTATCATTTTTTGAAACTCACTTTGGATTTAGGCACAACTTGGCTCAAGCAGCTTTATCTAAGAATTTTTCATTACCCAATATTCGAAAATGGTCGTTGATGCGGTCGATCGCGCGCTTTCAAGACATTGCGCTGCTTGAACAGCTGATGTAAGGTTTAAGAGCTAACTTTTCGCAACAGTCAGTAAAGCCTACGAAACTAAATGGAGAAAGCGATCCCTCACGGAATTTTGGTTGGAATGTAAACCCTGATAAAGCATATCTAGGTTTAGAAATGTTTAATGGTGATCCAGCGATACATCGGAATCCCGTATAGGATAATGATAGATTAAAGCAATCATTCCCTGATGGTCTTTCATATGATCATGATGAAAAAAAGTAGCATGGAACAGATGCCTATTGGCGGGTAGATTCAAGTAATTGATTTACAGTAGTTTAATATTTATACAGAATGATTTTTGATTCCTCAAATTTGGGGAATGATGTTGTCCTCTCATTCGAAATCAATTATTTCCTATTCAGTGTATTACCTCATCTCAATGAATAACACCCGAATTTTTCAGGCTAGCAAGGGTACGGCCTTAATGACCAGGTTTGACCGCCAGGCTTTTGGCAATGGCTTGCAAAAATGGACTACTTTTTCTTCAATCCGTCTGAGGAAGGAGGCTTACTGCTATTATGGCTGTCTTATATCGCTACTCAAGATCTAGGTGTGTTTCCATATGATTTCTCCAGGAAATTACATTCAATATAACGGCTATTACGTCAATACCAGAAACCTATGTAAAGACTCTCAAATATGGCATTCTAAATAATTTTATGATTAGCCAGAAACCAAGTGCTTACAAGTATTCTTAAATTACATCTTTCTTCGTGATCTATGTACTAATTCCTTTATATCATTATTTAATTTTTTGAATTTGGTTTATTTCATTACAGGCGGAGAAAGATCTGGCAAAAGTCGTTATGCAATGGACCTTGCTCTGGAATTGTCTGATCAGCCGGTCTATTTAGCAACTTCCCGGAAGTGGGACACTGATTTTGAAAAGAGGGTGCAGCGGCATCAGGATGAACGTGAC
>JBCCLN010000113.1:0-12254 GCA_039026865.1 Bacteroidota bacterium
AAAGGCATGGGCAAAAACCTGTTCCCAAGTATCCGAAATAGGCTCTTATGTAATCCGAAATATTTGGCTAAGATATTGAAGAATTATATGTCAAAAAATCTCTCAACAGCAACTCGGCTTGGTAAAGCTCAGAACTATGAAATGAAATAATTCTTATTGCGTGACCAACGATTCAAATCATTATTACCTTACACTTTTTCAATTACTATAGCAGAGGCTCCACCGCCACCATTACAAATACCAGCGCATCCCAATTTACCTTCTTTTTGTTTCAAAATAGAAATAAGAGTAGTAACGATTCTTGCTCCAGAGGTCCCAAGCGGATGACCAAGAGCAACAGCGCCACCAAAGACATTTAATTTTTCGGGATCAAGGTTTAGTTTTTCCTGATTGGCTAACGCCACTGCCGAAAATGCTTCATTAATCTCCCAATAATCAACCTCTGATTGACTGACACCTGCGTGAGCAAGTGCTTTTGGTATTGCCAGCGATGGGGCAGTTGTAAACCAAAGCGCCTCTTGAGCAGCATCTCCAAAACCCCTGATTTTCGCAATTAATGTAAGGCCTAGTTCTGCGGCTTTTTCTTTGCTTACTAATACCAATGCTGATGCTCCATCATTGATGGTAGAAGCATTAGCAGCTGTTACTGTACCTTCTTCATCGAATACAGGTCTTAAGCCGGGGATCTTGTCAAAGTTTACCTTTCTAAATTCTTCATCTTCATCCATCACTACAGGATCTCCCTTCCGTTGAGGTATTTCCACAGGGATAATTTCGTCTTTGAAGTTCCCCGCTTCTGTTGTAGCAGCGGCTTTTTTGTAAGAATTGATGGCAAATTCATCTTGAGCTTCACGTGAGATATTCATTTCTTTAGCCGTATTTTCAGCGCAATTGCCCATGGGAAAGCCATTGTAAACCTCCCATAATCCGTCATGCATGAGCCCATCTATGAGCTGACCATGACCATAATTATAACCAAACCTTGCTTTGGGAACATAGAAAGGGACATTACTCATACTTTCCATCCCTGCTGCGACCACCAGATCATTAATGCCAAGCATAATGGATTGTACTCCAAACATGACTGCTTTCATCCCTGACGAACATACTTTATTAATGGTAGTACAAGGGGTACTCTCATGTATTCCAGCTCCTAGAGCTGCTTGTCTTGCAGGGGCTTGCCCTAAGTTGGCAGACATTACATTTCCTACAAAAACTTCCTGCACTTCGTCGGCTTCTGCTCCTGATTTTTCAAGTGCGCCTTTGATGGCAAATGTTCCTAACTGAGTTGCTGAAAAACTAACTAGTTTTCCTCCAAAACTTCCTATGGGTGTTCTGACGGCTGATGCTATATAAACTTCTTTCATTAAATAAGATTGGGTTTGTCGTTAAGAGTAAATCAATCAAAGTTCCGATATGGTCTTTTCGGACGGTTAAGCTCTTTAAAATCAATGGCAAAAACGTAATACTTTGTTTACCAGTCAGGCTTTCCACTGGCTGGTCTTTTCGTTGCTTTGCGTTTTTGATTCTGCAGGTATTTGATTTCGCTTTGCTTCATTGCCTCTAACAGCTGACGAGCTTTCTCTTCGCTGATTCCCATTTCTTCTAGTTTTTCTTTGGTTATTTGTTCCTGCGATTTTTCTTGTTGTTGTTCTTCTTCGCCATTTTCTTGCTTTTGCTCCTTTTGCTGTTGTTCTTCCTTTTCCTGTTCTGACTGTTCCTGGTTTTCTCCTTCTTGGTCCTTTTGCTCTTGTTCCCCGTCTTTATTCTGGTCTTGCTCTTGTTTATCTTGATTTTGTTTTTCGTTTTTCTCCTCGTTCTGGTCTTGGTCTTGTTGCTCTTGCTTATCTTGATTCTGTTGTTCTTGTTTTTTCTGTTCTTCTAGAAGTTTTTTGACCACTTCGTAATCATACACTGCATCTTGATTAGTTGGGTCAGCTTTAATTGCTGATTTGAGCTGTTGCAGTGATTCTTCCAGCTTCCCAGCGTCCTTGCTCATCACCCCTAGCTGCTGATAGGCAATGGATCGTAGTTTTTTATTTCTGGCGGCACCCACTCTTCCGTAATTCAATTTAGCTCCTGAGGTATCACCAAGATGATAGTAGGCATGTCCCAGGTTTAGTTTTATAAGGTCATCATCCACACCCATTGAATCTGAAAGTAAGATGTATTTTGATACTGCTAACTCGTAGTTGCCATTGAGAAAAGCTTCTTCTGCCTCCTTTTTCAATGAATTGATCTTGATAACTTCCTTTGGATCATTACCGAGCAAAGTAATCAGAATAAATAAAAATGATATTTTCATAACTTAATTAATCTTACACTAAATAAAACATCTAAAATCATCAATAGCAAAGCAGCACTAAGAAAATAGAAATACCTGTTTTGAGTAGCGTCTACTTTTTTTGCTTCTCTTAATTCGCCCTCTACTCGATTTATTGCACCTATTAAACGCTCTGTATCGTTTCTTGATTCGTTAATTTCAAAATATTCTCCCCCGGTATCTTCCGCAAGATTCTCCAGTGAATTAGAATTCAATTTGGAGACTACTTCGTTACCGCCTCTATCTTTTTTAAATCCAGTTCTGATAGGTATTTTACTTCCTTTTTTTGTGCCTACTCCAAGTGTAAATAATGAGATTCCTTCACTTTCCAGCTCATCAGCCACTTTTGATGTATTGTCTCCAAAGTCCTCTCCATCACTAATCAAAATTACAATTTTAGCTTTGGAACGAGTAATTACCGTATCATCATCTGTCAACTTTTCCATCGCCATATCCAATGGAGGTCCAAAATCAGTGCCATAATTTGGAACCATTTCTGTGTTTAATGTTTGAATAAAAAGATTAAGCGCGTTATTATCGTATGTGAGTGGACACTGCAGATATGCTTCGCTACTAAACATTATCAATCCAATTCTATCTGAATTAAATGCATCCACGATGTTTTTTAGCTCAAATTTTACTTTGGAAAGTCTTGATGGTTGCACATCCATTGCATTCATAGATTGACTAAGGTCAATACATATAAGAATATCTTTCCCCACAGTTTTGATTTCTCGTGAAGTATCTCCAAAACTAGGCCCCAGCAATGCACTAATTATTAATATGAAATAAAGCGATCTCATTAAGGTTTTGATAAAAACCCTTCTAAATGGTAGACCCAGTCGTCTAGTTGATTTGATAACTCTGACTAAGAATAGGATGTAAAAAAGAAAAAATACCCCTGCAATCGAGATTTCAAAAGTACTGATTGAATACACCCATTTCATTTGTTCATATATTTATAATTTTTATTTTTGAAGATCACATCTCTCTTTCAATACGGGAGTATCCTAGAGCTATTTCATGGTAAAAGTCAATGTTTTTCACACAGATATTTATTCTAGGTTATCAGGATAATCTTTCTGATGAATATTTCAAACATATCGTTTATTTTTCAATCGCACACATGGATTCACGATTAATCATATCGATGGACTGATCCATCCCGAGGTTGGTGTAGATCCGTATTTTGAATCTTTATGCTCATTTAATTGATTTGTAAAACTAATTGATCAATTTATAAGCTAAATTGGTATTTCGCAGATTAACAATTTTTAAGAATAAGCAATACAATATCGTTTAGTTAAGCATTCATTTTCACGGTCGTTTATACTCTGATCATAAGATCTTTTGGGTTTTGTGTAGCCTGGGGTTCGATCGGTCGGGACGAGATAAATGAATACACTATTTTTTGCTATGAATCAGCTGAGCAGGGTCATCGATTGCCTTTATCCCAAATGGAAGCCGAACCTTTGCTGAAACATGGGATGAGGCCCGGGGAAGGAACAGGCGGTGCAGTAGCTTTCCCGATTATTCAATCGAGTGATAATTTTTTAAATGAGATGGCCAGCTTTGAAAGCGCTGGAGTTTCCAAAGACTAATGAGAAAAGAAGGACGCGTTTTCTTTGCTGCCTTGATGTTTTACACCCGTATTCCATGCCCATCATGGGTAGATCATAGCGAGGAATATGTCAATAAATCGGTTCGATATTTCCCTTTGATTGGTTGGATCGTAGGAGGGGTAGCGTTTTTATTTCTTTACCTTGGATCGCTGATCGATCCTTTCATTGGCGCTTTGTCTTTTTTGGCTGCGTCTATTCTGCTCACAGGGGCATTTCACGAGGACGGATTTGCAGATGTCTGCGATGGGTTTGGAGGTGGGTGGACCAAGGAGCAAGTGCTCAACATTATGAAAGACAGTAGGGTAGGAACTTACGCTGTGATCGGCTTGCTCATCCTGCTCCTAGCCAAGCTCAAATTGGTTGTTCTGATGTTTGAGCGAGGCATGGGCGTAGAGAAGCTTCTCTTCATAACTCTAATTGGGCATTCTTTGAGTCGTTGGGCAGCAGCTACCATTATTTTCACTCATGAGTATGCTCGAGATGATGAAAAAAGTAAGACAAGATTAGTTGCAAAATCATTTACTCCTGCAAATGTTCTGATTTCCTCAATCCTTGGTTTTATCCCTGTTTTCATCTTTGTATGGTACTCAGAAGAGCCGTTATTTTTTGTATTAATTCCTATGGTGTATTTATTGAAAATGCTCTTAGCAAATTGGTTCAAAAGGAAGATTGGAGGCTATACAGGCGATTGCTTGGGTGCGGTTCAACAAGTTGGTGAAGTATTTATCTACTTATTATTAGTCTTGCTTGGGAATTATGTTTAATATAATATCCGGGCCAAATATAGTGAAGGGAATTTGCTGTGGTCGATCTCATTTCTGATAAAAAAGGAGTCTGATTTTGCAGCTTTTAGAGTTGATAAGGATGGAATTCCTTTAAAATAACTGGGCGATTAGCCTATTAGATTACGTTGAAAGTATGCATGGGAGATAAATTAGGGAAGGATCATACAAATACGACTGATCTAAGGATGAACTTCAAAGAAGATAAATCTGACAAAGACAATAGAGAATAGTAGGAGATGTAAGGGCATTTAGATCAATTTATTAAATACCAATATATGGTTCTATTGCGTAAGCTTAATAATTATCTCTAAGCACTAATATTCAAAATCAAATAACTCTTCCACAGCTTTTCTCACAGAAATTTTTTGTGAGGAAATGAGCGCTTCCTTCTTTTTTATATCTTGCTGTAAATTAGGTCTTTCGTAAAATACTTGATACAGTTTAGCATTGACTCTTTCATGAAACCATTTAATATTTTGGTTTTTACGGTTTTGCTCAAACCATCCACTCTTTGTGTGTTTCGAATACTCCTCAATTTTAGACCAAACCTCTTTTATTCCCGTATTTTCGGTGGATGAACATATGGAAACAGGAACTTCCCAATTAGCATCGTTAGGCGGAAATAAATGCATTGCATTTTGATATTCTTTTGCTGCCCGTTCAGCCATTTTCAGGTTTTCCCCATCTGCTTTGTTTACAAGGATATGGTCAGCCATTTCCATAATTCCTCTTTTTATCCCTTGAAGTTCATCGCCTCCACCAGCGAGCATTAATAATAGGAAGTAGTCAACCATATCTTTCACTACTGTTTCACTTTGCCCAACACCTACAGTCTCTATTATAATCATATCAAAGCCCGCCGCTTCACATAACAAAATGGCTTCTCTGGTGCTACTCGCAACTCCTCCAAGACTCGTTCCTGAAGATGATGGACGGATAAAAGCATTAGGTTCTTTGGATAGTTTCTCCATGCGGGTCTTATCTCCTAAGATGCTCCCTTTTGATCGATTACTACTTGGATCAATCGACAATACAGCGACTTTCTTTCCTATATTAGTTAATAAGATTCCAAAAACTTCGATAAAACTACTCTTCCCCACACCAGGCACACCTGTAATGCCTATTCGTATACTTTTCCCTGTTTCACTGATAATCAAATCGATCAAATTAGCTGCTATCTCCTGATCGTCCTTTCTTTTGCTTTCGATGATTGTGATTGTCCTGCTGAGTGTAGCACGATTTCCGTTCAATAGATCATATTTTAATGCTTGTAGAGAAATAGGGGACATTCGCCGAAAAGTTGTGTCCATTGGGATAATAATTGGAGTTATATATGCAAATTTGAAGAATAAATTGAATTCTTCTAATACATAATTTATAACCGTTGATAAGAAATATTTTTATTGCAGAATTAAACAGTTATCGATTAAACTTATCAACGACTTAAACATGTTTAGAAGATTTTGGGGAGAAGTTATTCTTGGTACAACTTTTATTTTAGGTCTGATGGGGCTTTTTGCGTCTGTTTCAGCCTTTGAAGTCTTTGACTTGTTTGATCCAATAGGAGATGCAATTGGTGATATGGAATTTACCGACATTTACTTTTCTCAGTTACTAGACGATCCATCTGCTGATGAGAATATATTATTAGTGAACGTAGGTTTGGAATCCAGAGCTGGAATCGCTGTTTTAATCGACTCTATCAATAAACACGATCCTGCTGTTATAGGAGTAGATTTATTTTTTAGAAGACAACATGAGGATACGCTTGGAGATATTATGTTAATGGAGTCATTAGGGAAAGTCGACAATTTAGTGTTAGTGACTAAATTCAATCAAACATTGGTTGCTGAAATTAATCCTAACGAATTTGACACCATCGAATGGTCTCATCCAATGTTTACCTGGAATGCTAGTCCTGCATTTGCGAACTTGATTACTGAAGCGGAAGACCAAGCAGATTTAAAGATGTGTCGAGAATTTTTCCCTAAGTTAGAAACGGTTGATGGTAGGGAACAAAAAGCATTTGGGGTAGAGATAGCTAGTTATATTGATTCTGTAAAAGCAGATAAATTCCTGAAAAGAGGCTACGATAAGGAAGTGATCAATTACCGTGGCAATGTCTTGGACTATGGAGCAACTAAATTCGGGAATAAGTATTTTGCTCTGGATGCATGGGATGTGTATTCAGGTAATTTTATCCCAGAGATCATTAAAGATAAAGTGGTGATTTTTTGCTTCTTAGGTGAAGAGTTGGGTGATCGAGAAAATTTTGAAGACAAGTTTTTTACGCCACTGAATAAAATATATGTAGGAAGAACTTTTCCGGATATGTATGGTGGTGTTATTCATGCGAACATCGTATCTATGATATTAAATGAAGACTATATCTTTTATCTTGAAGAATGGCAAAAGTACACCATTGCAATTATTGGGCTTTTCATCAATATTATGATGTTTTCTTGGATCTATAAAAAGCTGCCAAAGTGGTACGATGGACTTACTAAATTGATACAATTAATAGAATTTGTTGGCTTAGTTTATTTCATGGTCCACATGATGGATCTATATAACTTAAAGTTGGATCTAACATTACTACTTTTTGCGGTTGCTATCTCAGGTGATGGCCTGGAGGTTTTCTATGGAGTGGTTAAAAACTCACTCTCTAGGGAGGGAAGAAGAGAATTATTTAGAATTTCTAAATTATAATTTTAATAAAACAAAATAAAACACCAAGTAATATTGGAAAAATTATGAGAAAGTATGTTTCTATCGTAATCACAACGTTATTCTTATTTGCATTTGGCTTTGCAGAGGCACAAGGATACACTTTTAGAGTTTTAGTTAACAAAGGTCAAAACAAAGTTAAGAAAGCTGGTGCAAGTACTGCTTTACAACTGAAAACAGGCACCGTACTAAACACAAATGATCGATTAATCGCTTCGAAAGGAGCTTATATTGGACTGATGCACAAAACAGGAAAAACATTGGAAGTAACAACCTCTGGTACGAAGAAAGTATCTGACTTAGAGAAAGAGGTTAGTACCAAGACGACTAGTGTTGCGAGCAGATATGCTAAATTTCTTGCCAATAAGATGAATGAAAAAGAAAAACCAGGATACCGAGCTAATCTATCTAAAGCAACAGGGGCCGCGGAAAGAGGATTTTCTGGTGATATTAAAGTTCTATTGCCATCAGATCCAGAACAATCGGTAACCATTGAAGATAAGGTAATCGTTACTTGGGAGACCAAAGAAGACATCGATGTCGATGCTTTTATTGTTACGGTTTACAATATTTTCGACGAAGAGATTTTAAAGGAAGAGGTTCAAGGAAATAGTTTAGATCTTGACTTTACACAAGATAAAATGCAAAATGAAGAAGGGTTGTATATTATCAAAGTTTTAGCAAAGACTGATAAAGAATCAACTTCTGGTGATGAAGGAATTCCAATTAGAAGACTAACAGAGGAGGAAGCTGCCCAATATAAAGAAGGTCTTGAAAGCTTAAAATCTGAAATGTCTGGTGATAGTCCTCTTGATAAATTGATCTATGCTTCTTATTATGAAGAGAAGGGATTAATTGTAGATGCTCTTACTATTATCGAGGAGGCTATCAGAATGAATCCTGATATTGAAGATTTCGTGATATTTAAACAAGATATTATTGAGAGAAACAGCATTAAAATTTATAAAGAAGAGCCAATTGACTAATTTATTTGTCAGCGGCTATAGAAATAATGTGATAGCTTCAAGGCATATGTGTTAAATTACAGCATTCATAAGAATACTAAAGATCCTCCATAAAAAGTGGAGGGGAATTTTCAAAAAGTGTTTCTTTAAATGTTAAAATCCAAGTCTTTAAGGCTACTATAATTGACATGTGCAGATGCCTCTGATTATATCCCTGTTTGCTCATCTAACTAGGGTTTTACTAAATTTTAGATAATGCTTCTACAAATTGCTTATTTTCTTCTGGATTCCCTACGGAGACTCGAATTCCATGCTCGATAGGTGATTTGAGTGGACGAACTAATACTCCGTGTTTCAAAAGTGCATTGAAAACCTTTATTACCTCATCTTTATTTTCCCATAACATCATTACAAAGTTGCCATATGATCGTACATATTCCAACCCCAATTTTTGAAACTCTTTATAGAAATAATTAAGACCATCGATATTGTTAATTATTGTTTTTTTTAAGAAATCATCATCGTTCAATGCACCAATTCCAGCAGCTTGTGCAAGAGCAGTTGGTTCAAAGGTGAGTTTCACCTTGCTTATAGCCTCTATGATCTTTTCATTTCCTACACCAAATCCTAATCGAACGCCTGCAATTCCATATGCTTTGCTCAGCGTTCGAAGCGTTAAGATATTTGGATAGTCCATCTCCATTGAATTTGGGAATGCTGGGTTAAGCGCTTTTGAGTATTCAAAATAGGCTTCATCAATAATTACTAAAATGCGATCTGGGACGAATTGCATAAAGTTGTCTAATTCCGCTTTGGTAATGCCAGTTCCTGTTGGATTGTTACAGTTGGCCAAGTAAATGATCTTTGTGTTTCGGTTAATGCTACGTTTAATTAAATCTAAATCAAACTTATAATCTTGAGTCATAGGAGTTGCTACACAGCGTATATTGTTAACCTGTGCCCAATTGTAAATGATAACAAAACCACCCATAGAAGTCAGAAACTCATCATCTCTTGTACATAATGCGCGGATCGCAAGCATTAAAACAGATTCTGATCCATTTCCCAAAATGAGTTGATTTTCGGATTTTCTCAATCGTGTAGAAAGTACTTTTTTTAGATCCGTACTATTAGGGTCAGGATAATAATTGATGGTGTCATATGCCTCAATTACTGCCTGTTTGGATTTTGGAGAATAGCCTAGCGTGTTTTCGTTGTTCCAAAGAATTGCCAGCTTTTCCCAACCATACTCTTCTTTAAGTTGTTGAACGGTTTTTCCAGGCTGATAACTTTTAATTGCGGTTATATGATCAGGTATTTGTATGTGCATATGTGATTTAACTGATGTATCGGAGAAATGAAGAAAAATACGCTATTAAATCTATTTCCACTTTGGAATTGATTTATTAATTATTCAAAATTCATTTAATTTTAAAAAGCGAGTCCGAGGTTTTGTTACTTTTTTAAAAATTCCTCCAAGTTAATTCGATGATGATAAGCATATTAAAATCTCAAAAACTATGCTTTAATAGCTAAAAACATCGTTTTCTTTCAAAAATACGGGTTCTTAAAGATTCTAAATAGGCCAGGTTGTTTAGTCAGATGAAGCTTTGCATTCATTTATTTTTTCTTCTTGAGATTAGATGTTCAACACCTGATCTAATGAAACCTCTGCAACTTTGGCTATTCACTCAATGGTCAAAAGCCCCTGATCAATAAGCTTGGAAATCATCGGAATTTGTTTTGTTCGATTCCTTTCTCTATGCTCTCTTCAAAGGATTGATTTTATCTAAGTAGTTTTGGAGATCCCAATAGCACTTTAGTCTTTCTTAGTAATTATTTAGTTACCTGTGATCAAATTAGCAATCTTAGCGGTCTCAAAAGCTGCTTAAATATTTGTTCTCTTAGTTTTTTGGGTATCCAGTCTAGTTTGTGGAGGTTTCGCAGGATATATAACCACTTATCAAACCTAGTCTTTATAATTCGTTCAGTTTTTATTGAACTCTGACATTTCCAGGTAGATGAAAGTGAGCTTGTTATAAAATACCTCAGGGTTTTTCCGATCCATAAGTTTTATATCGTACTGGTATTTATCCGCTTCCTTCTTATCCTTCCTCAAAGAGAAAATCAAGGAAGGCAATAGTTAAACCCTATGAAGCCAATAGTTTCAGTCGGCCCGCTGGCCCGCTTAGCATGTTCGCAAATTGATTTAGCTGTGTTTTATTCTAAGCCAATCTGTTTTAGAAGATTCGGAACTAACTCAGTATTTTTGAATTTTCAATTTAAACCTTCTTTTAAATCCATATATTGTTTGTAGTTCTAATACATAAATCCCCGTATCAAGATCAGAAATATTATATTTATCAGTTGATAATTGCCCATGTTTTACTTTTTTACCTTTTAAATCCAGTATCGCAATTTTAACATAAGAAGGCGCATCCTTAATGTTTAACACAGTTGATGCAGGATTTGGATAAAAAATATCACCTTCTGGGACATCCGTCACCGTCACTGTCCAACTTTCATTAGCGTAGTTACCGTCTGAATCAGTTTCTGTGATTGTCACTTCATAAGTATTATCTGTATTGCCATCGGAGGGGGATTCATAGTCCTGGGCTGCTAACGTAACAACACCTGTATTACTGTTGATACTAAAAAGCCCCTGGTCGGTGCCACCTAAACTCCAAGTTACCGATCCTATCGGCGCATCTCCTGATAGACTGGGGGTTACACTCGTGTAGCCTACATTCTCGGCAACAACCACATCTGCGATCTTATCGATGCTGAAGCTCGATGGTTCTGACACATCTGTCACCGTCACTGTCCAGCTTTCATGGGCATAGTTGCCATTCGCATCTGTTGCCGTAATCGTCACTTCATAGGTATTGTCCGAATTGGCATCGGAAGGGGACTCATAGTCTTGTGCTAACAATTTAACTACGCCGGTGCTACTGATTATACTGAAAAGATCTTGGTCAGGGCCTCCTAAACTCCAGGTTGCCATACCAATCGGTATACCTGTAATACTTGGCGTAGGACCTATATATTCCTCGTTCTCGGTTATACTAGCATCTGCAATTGTATCGATACGGAAGCTTATTGGATCTTCTGCATCTTGTATGTTAAAACTATAGCAATGGCTTGTCGTATTCCCTGCCTGGTCTGCCACATTGAGGCATGCCCAATAGGTATTGTCGATATTTACATCCTGAGGATGCTCATAATCGGGTGAGAAATTGTCCCACCTGATCTCACCGGCAGTGCTTACATTAAAATAATGTTGATCAGCGCCATCAGCGCCACTGAAAGTCACGGCAGAAGTATCCTGAGCACTCACCGTCAATAGTATAGCAATGGAATTGTTCTCAGTTACATTTATGATGGTGCTATCTGTCGGAGATATCACAGGGGGCGTCTTGTCGTAGGTCACATTGCCGAAATCTGTTTGAGTGACCGAATTGTTTGACATGTCTGTATAAGTGATCTCATAGCTGATGGCTCCTTCAGTATCTTCATTTGCCATTGTATACTCTGCTTCCCATCTATTGTCATTCGTATTCGTAGGTGCAACCGAAGTCCCGGCAATCTCAACTATCACTGAAGAAAGAGGCTCACTCCCCGTAAAGGTTAATATTACAATATCACCGGCCTTTGCGTAAGAAGTATTAGCATTGTTCGATACCATGTTCACAGAATTCAAAAAGGGAGACTGCTGGTCAATGGAAAACGCATCCATCAATGTGTAATCAGTCGCTTGCGGGTTGCCCAGATCATCTACAAAACCGGCCACAGAGAGGTCTATCCCTGACGCTGACACGTTTTCGTTTACCAC
>JBCCLN010000114.1:0-12208 GCA_039026865.1 Bacteroidota bacterium
AAGAATCCTTTGAAAAACTTGCCTTTTGGCCCAACTCTTCGTTACTCAAAATTTCAAAAGCCTCATTTACGACCAGTAAACTACGTTTTTGAAATTCTGAAAGCCTTGATTTGAACCAAAAATCCAGTTTCGCAAAGGATTCTTTACGTGCATATCGTTTACTTTCAATCACACACATGGGGATCCACGATAAACCAGATTGGTAGCCCAATTTATCCAGCGGTTGATAGAGATTCACCCTTGAATACTCATGCTTAGTCCGCATTATTCACCACAAATAGCTGCGGGTTGATTCAACCCGAATTCTTCCGGCTAGCGTAACAAATGTTCATACTGCAGCCAATCGTCACTATTTCTGAAATATGTAGAAATAAATTATCCGAGAGACCACAACTTTTTAAGACGCCAAGACACCTACACATGTAAATTATGGTGGCCTTAAAGACTTGGATTCTAACATTCAAAAAAATGTTTTTTGAAAATTCCCCTTTGCCACTTTACATCGAGGAATACAGGCGTTTTCTGAATGTTGGAATTTTAACCTGCAGATGCCCTGTTTAAAACACTCTTTTTTGTAAAGATTAACCCTTAGTAGGGTAAATAGCCGTATCTCCTAGCTCTTCCTCAATTCTCAACAATTGGTTGTATTTAGCCATCCGATCAGACCTACTCATGGAGCCGGTTTTGATCTGCCCGGCATTTGTCGCTACAGCTATATCCGCAATGGTAGCATCTTCCGTTTCACCAGACCTATGAGAAACTACGGCAGTCCACCCTGCTTTGTGTGCCATTTCAATAGCGTCCAATGTTTCAGTCAAGGTACCGATCTGGTTAACCTTGATGAGGATCGAATTAGCGGCATTTTCTTTGATTGCTCTTTCCAAAAACTCCACGTTTGTAACAAGCAAATCGTCGCCTACCAGCTGGCACTTATCTCCAATTTTAGAGGTAAGCATTTGCCAGCCTTCCCAGTCATTCTCATCGCATCCATCTTCGATACTATCTATAGGGTAATCGTTAACCAGTTTTGCCAGGTACTCGGTCTGCTCTGTACTTGATTTTTTTGCACCACCATCTCCTTCAAATTTGGCGTAATCGTAAACACCCTCTGAAAAAAACTCAGATGAAGCACAATCCATGGCAATGGTTAAATCGCTTCCGGCTTTATAGCCTGCTTTATCCATAGCAGCCAATACACTCTCCAACGCTTCCTCTGTGCCTCCGGCAAAGTTTGGAGCAAAACCTCCCTCATCTCCAACAGCTGTACTTAGCCCTTTTTCTTTGATAATGGCTTTGAGGTTATGGAAAACTTCACTTCCCATTCTCAAGGCTTCAGAAAAGGTAGGAGCGCCAATAGGCCTGATCATAAATTCTTGAAATGCGATGGGGGCGTCTGAATGAGACCCCCCGTTAATAATATTCATCATTGGTACGGGAAGCATTTTTGCGTTCGCTCCCCCTAGGTATCTATAAAGTGGAAGTTGGGATGCATCTGCACCGGCTTTTGCTACCGCCAATGAAACTCCCAAGATAGCATTGGCACCTAACTTGGATTTATTCGGTGTCCCATCCAGATCAATCATCAATTGATCAATCAGATTTTGCTCCGTAGCCAACAGCCCTTCTACCTCAGGGGCAATAACGTCATTGACATTATCCACTGCTTTCTGGACACCCTTACCCATGTATCGGGATTTGTCGCCGTCTCGAAGTTCTACTGCTTCATGCTCTCCGGTAGATGCTCCTGAAGGAACCGCCGCGCGTCCAATGTCACCATCCTCGGTAACAACTTCTACTTCTACTGTGGGATTACCTCTTGAATCCATAATTTGCCTAGCAAATACACTTTCTATGATGCTCATTATTTTGTCTGGTTTATTAGATTAAGAAAATCATCAAAAAGGTAAGTAGAATCATGCGGACCTGGAGATGACTCCGGATGGTACTGTACTGCAAAAGCAGGTTTCCCGTTTAACCGCAGTCCTTCTACTGTATTATCGTTTAAATCTATGTGAGTCAATTCCGCCTCTTTCGAATTTTTCAACGACTCCATCTCTACTGCAAATCCATGATTTTGTGAGGTGATCTCTCCAAGTCCGGTTTCCATGTTCTTCACCGGATGGTTTAGTCCTCTATGACCATGATGCATTTTATATGTTTTTATCCCTACTGCTTTAGCAAGGATTTGAATCCCCATGCAAATCCCAAAGAGCGGCTTTTCTTCCGCTAGAATGTCTTTGGTAGTAATAGCTGCATATTCCATCACCTCCGGATCTCCGGGACCATTGGATAAGAAATAACCATCTGGATTCCAGGACTCCATTTCTTCAAAAGAAGAGGTTGCCGGAAAAACCTTGACCCGACAATTTCGCTTTTCAAAGTTTTGAAGGATAGACCGCTTCACTCCCAGATCTAATACCGCTATTTTTTGCCCCGTGTTATCCAAACCTACTTCAAAAGCTTTCTCAACGGTCACTTTAGTGGAAAGCTCTAATGATTTCATACTTGGAATTTTGCTTAGTTCAGCTTTAAGGGAGGCTCCTTCCAGCTCAGAAGAAATGATCGCATTCATCGCTCCTTGCACTCGAATGTGTCTCACCAATTTACGGGTATCAAGTCCGGCTATGCCCACTGTTTCATGAGCTTCCAAAAATGCTTGTAAGCTCCCTGTCGCACTAGTCCGGCTAAAAATTTGTGAAAAGTCATTGACGACTAATCCTGTAATGCTTGGCTGATCGCTTTCTACTTCATTATTCAATGCGCCGTAGTTTCCGATATGAGGAGTAGTGTTGACGATGATTTGTCCAAAATAAGATGGATCGGTGTAAATTTCCTGATAGCCGGTCATTCCCGTATTGAAACAGATTTCGCCTCCCGACGTACCAGCCTTTCCGATGGAATGCCCTTGAAATGAGGTGCCGTCTTCCAGAAGTAAGGTGGCTTTTTTTCTCGTAGGGTATTTTATCATACTACAAGACAAAATTAACCCGACCACCTACAATATGAAAGCTCTTCAAGCTTATCCCGCATTATTCACCACAAATAGTGGCGAGCTGATTCAAGTAATTGATTTATAGTAGTTGAGTATTCGTACTGAATGATTTTTGATTCCTCAAATTTGAAGAACAATTTTGTCCCCTCATTCGAAATCAATTACCTCATATTCAAAGTGTTACATCATCTCAATGAATAACACCCGAATTTTTCGGGTTATCCAAATTATTAAATAAATGTGACCAAAAACCACATGTCCTTCTTCTCAAACTATGAGTAGTTTGGATGATATAAGAAGTGTGGTTAGAGTGGGGGGAGATGTTCGATGAAGTGCGCAAGCTAAAAGTAAATTTATTAAGTATTTAGTGTCTCTAAGAAAACAGTACCTTTTGAAAGAAAACGATGTTTTTAGCTCATAGAGCATGTTTTTTTGAAATTTCGATGTGCAAATAGTCATTGAATCTCTTTGAGAGATTTTAACAATAAAGCAATAAAATCACTGGTTCACTTTCGATTCATTCAAAATTCAGATGAATTTCTAAAAAATTGAAAAATAGATTCCAAAGTATAAAAAAGGTTCAATTCATTCTTTTTGTTAAAAAACTACATTGTAGGATTCAGTAGCGTGTTTTTCGTCTTTTCTTAGAGACACTATTTATAGTCAAAAATAAATGTAAGTAAATCGTTTGATCGAACGTTTAAATCTGCTTTTCGAAAATTTAATGAATGAGTTTGATTTATGTAATTTACAATGGCTTTTAGCCAATTCTTAGCCTTAATTTTATCTCAGATCAGATACAATCAAAATGAAAAAAATTAGTATCTCGTTATTACCATTTAGCTACTTTTCAAGTGTATTAGCGCAAAATAAATTTCCAGAATCTGGAGATGTTGGCATAGGAACAATAAGCCCAAGCTCACCACTAAACATAGTTGAAGCAGGAACTGCAAATAGTGTAGATCGGTTTATTGAAGTGCTGAACTCAACGCAAGGGGGAACAGGTCTGGGAGCTTCTATTGATTTTGTTCATCGTTCAACTGCTAATGCAAATAGAACCTCTGGCAGAATTGTATCAATCAATGAAAATGATTTTAATGGATCATTTAACAATGAAGCAGGAATGGCTTTTTATACCCTCGAAGATGCTACTTCTGTGGAGAGATTACGGATAAAACACAATGGAAATGTTGGTATTGGTATCTCAGACCCTAAACAAAAACTTCAAGTTGCAGGAACTATATACTCAAAAAGAAGTAAAAGTTGACCTTGAAGCTGGTCAAGGTCCAGATTATGTTTTCGAACCCAATTATGTACTTCGAACGCTGCAAGAAACAAAGGAGTATATCGCGAAAAATAAACACCTTCCCGAAATTCCTTCAGCCAGAGAAATGGAAACTGATGGAATTGAAATTGGTGATATGAATATGAGACTTTTGAAGAAAATTGAAGAACTGACACTTTATCAGATTGAACTGTTGGAAAGACTTGAAAAAGTTGAAAAAGAAATATATAAATTGAAAAACGGAAAATAAATACAATGGGCAGCAATAACGCTTACTAAGAACCTTATCTCACTCCATCATAAATCTTCCTCACTAATTCACCAATTTGGGAAGGCTCTAACCATCTGGTCACGATTACCAGATCTTTTTCCTGATCCACCACAATAAAGTTTCCTCCAAAGCCGGCAGCATAGAATAAATGTTCTGGCAAACTCTCCCACATTCTAGGCCCTCGGTTTAGCCACCACATATAGCCATAACTTTCATACGCGGAAGCCGGAGTTTGAACAGTTTGAGTCCAGGATTCTGCAATCAACTGATTATTGTTCCATTTTCCTTTTCGGGCGAAGAGCAATCCAAAGCGTGCATGATCTAAAGCATTGATAAATATACCCCCACCATGATGACCTCCACCGCTTACCACTTGCATTTGTTGTCCATCCATATTGACCCATGAATTTTCGTATCCATACCACCGCCAGGTAGTACTTGCACCAATGGGACCCATGATTCGCTCCTTCAAAACTTGCGGCAGTGGCTTCCTCCACACATTTAACAGCGAATAAGAAAGCAGGTTCACACGGACATCATTGTATTTGAAATGGGTCCCTGGAGCCTTTAACTCTCGATATTTCCATTCATCGTAAGTAGCATCTCTTGCAGGCCTGTCCGCCCAATCGTTCAGTCCAAAAAGTGTCCCGGACCAGTCCGATGTTTGATGCAACAGGTGTTCCCAAGTAATTTGGCTGTTGTGTTCACCACTAAATGTACCGTCCCATACATATTGGTCAACGGGGTCTTTTGCAGAGATAATTAATCCATCCTCTAAGGCTAATCCGGCCACAGTGGACAAATAACTTTTGGTAACGCTAAATGTCATATCAACACGCTCAATATCTCCCCACTGTGCTACGATATAGCCATCTTTAATAATTAATCCAGCTGGTCCGCCCCGCTCTTTAGTCGGGCCCAACAACTTATGATCGGGCTCCCTGCTAAAGCCTTTCAAAATAGCAAGCCGAAGGTCTTTCTCTCCCGAATACTCGTTAGATAAAGCAAAGTCTACTGCTTCGCGTATTTTATCAACTTTTAATCCAGCTTCTTTCGGAGTTTTACTTTGCCAATCGTTTTTCGGTGGATAATACTGGGCTTGAATATAGCATCCAATCCCGATCAATAGAACAACCAATAACTTCCTCATACGGGCAAGTTAATACGGTTCGTTAATTTTCTATACAAGAACGTCATCAAGCATTAACCTTTATAAAGTTGGTCGCTCACACAAGATGCACTATCAGGCACAATATGATACCTCACAAAATGGATTCAAATCAATCGTCAATCACTTCAAACTCTACCCTACGATTGAGTTTTCTTGTTTCTTCTGTTTCATTGCTGGCTATGGGCTGGTTTTCTCCAAAGCCTTTTCCTCTAACCCGATAAGGACTGATGCCTTTCGAAAGAATGTATTCTTTCACTGTTTTTACTCGAGCTTTGGAGAGCCCTATGTTTTTTACCGGATCTCCGGTATTGTCGGTATGTCCTTTCAACAAGATTTTAATTCTAGGATTGTCGTTCATTACCTCTACCACTAAATCCAACTCTTTTTCCGAACCTAAAACCAAATTGGCGGTTCCTCTCTGAAATAGTACTTTATCTAATTGAATCGTATTTCCTTTAGAAACAGCATTTAACGCCACTACATTCTCGCCTGTTAAAAACGAGGAGTCAATATGAATCACTTTAGATAAGTAACCTTTGGATTTTACTTCTACCTCAGATCCTAATATGCTGTCTAAAATGAATCTCCCGCTTGTGTTGTTGAATTTCTTCAACGGCGTAATCAGGACGGATGGAATTTGCACATAAGAAGAGGCATCAACGACTTTCATTAACACAGAGGTAGGTTGTTCCCTTTCCATAGAATCAACTGCTACTGGCTGATCAATTAATGTCGTGTCTTTTGCAATGTCCTCTAGAATTTTAATCTTCATGATATCACCATAACCATCACTATCCTTCGAGCTGACAAAGTAGGCCCAATCTTCCCCATCTCTAAAAGCAAATGAGGTTTCTGAACCAGAACTATTGATTTGATTACCCAAGTTGATTGGTTCGGACCAATTCCGCCAGGAATCATCCTGCCTGATGCTGTAAAAAAGATCGAAGCCTCCCTTCCCGTCTCTGCCATTAGTAGCAAAGAATAATGTTTTATTGTCCACAGCGAGAAATGGAGTGATTTCCTGGTACTCGGTATTCAGACCCGCGCCTAAATTATCAAAGCTACTCCAGTTTCCATCCGCCTTTTTCCTAGATAGGTACAAATCTTCCACTCCATATGTATTGTTTGATTCCATACTCAGGATCATGTACTGCCCATTTTCTGAGATACAACCACTCTGAATCGGTGATTTATTCTTCATAAAAGGAATGTTCACTTTCTCTCTTTTTCTATCCTTTTGGTTGATTTTAATAACAACTCCTTTATAACTTCCTTTATCAAACATTACTTGATTATAAAAAAGACTTTCATCTGTAAAACCAAGCGGACTGACCATTCCTTTTGTGCTTAACCAATCCCGAAAAACAAAAACCCTGGCGGAATCAGACTTCATTTCTACGATCTCATTTTCGCCGCCACTTCCACCACTTTCTTCAGTAAATGCTAACTCCGCAAATTTTGGATGCAACACTACGTAGTTCTGTCCACGGGAAGAGTTCAAATCAATCACAGGAACCGGCTGGCCCTGAAACCTTATTTGAGATTGTGCAGACAGTGTCAAAAGGAAAACATGAAAGAATATGGAACTTTTCAATTGGTTATTTTTTGATTATCTGATGAAAACAAAACGATACTAATGTATTAAAAGTCCTGGACTTACTTTTCGGTTAGTTTAATGACAACTTAAAATTACCAGTGAATGTAAGTCTGGGATAGTTATAGGGTTTTCACCTTTAATGGTTTGCTTTGACCCGCTTACTGACTAAATCGTTGCCTTTAATCACAAATCTCCAAGGCCGAAGGGCATCTTCTTCCGCATAGGCGACTCCAATCCTTGTATCACTTAGAATTTCAATAGTTTCTTCTTCTTTTTGATGAGCAATCCAGATTTGATCTCCCAGCAAGTCAGTACCTGTCATTTTTACATTAATCCCCATAGCCTGAGTGAGCGTTCCAGGACCAGAAGCAAGTTTGGCTTTTGTGTAAGATCTTCTCTCTCGCATCATTTCCAACCCTTCTAGCGGCTCAAGTGCACGGATAAGTACGGCATCTGCCTGTCCTTCTATGTTAGTGACTATATTGATTAAATGATGAATACCATAACAGAGGTAGACATAAGCAACTCCCCCAGCCTGATACATCACTTCCGTTCTGGGTGTTTTCTTCCCATTTGCGTGACATGCTTTGTCTCCTCTTCCACAGTATGCTTCTGTTTCTACAATCTTTCCTGCGGTAAGGACCCCATCAATATTAGATACCAAGACCTTTCCTAGCAGATTTTTTGCCACTTGTACAACATCGTCATTCAGATAAAACGATCTATCCAGTTTTTCGTAAAGAGATGTATTAATCTTATAACCCATAAACCTTCTTAACTCTATGAACACAAAACAAATCACAAATCTAATTGCGTTGAGTTTGTTGATAGCTTTCCGAGCTTCAGCCCAAATTAATACCCCACAACCCAGTCCAGCAGGATCGGTAAGTTCTTTAGTAGGACTAACTGAGGTTTCAATAGACTATTTCAGACCAGGCGTGAAAGGCAGAGAAATCTTCGGTACAGGTGATCAATACCTGATCCCCTACGGAGAAATTTGGAGAAACGGTGCAAATGCTGGTAGCATTATATCTTTTACTACCGATGTAAAAATTGATGGACAAAATGTGAAAGCAGGAAAGTACCAAATTGTATCCAGGCCAGGAGCTTCATCTTGGGATGTGATGTTCATTACTGAGATGATAGGCGGGAATATGAATAATTATGATGATAGTATTGTTGTTGCTTCTGTATTAGTAGAGCCAATGAAAACTGCAAGTAATGTGGAAAGAATGACGTTTCAAATTGCCAACATTAGCGCAGACAATACCACTGCCGATATTCAGTTTGCTTGGGCAGATGTCATGTGGAATATTCCTATAGAAGTGTCTTTCCACGCAAAAGTAATGGAAGAAATAGCAGCTAAAACTCAGGTGAACCCCCAAAATTATGTAGCAGCAGCTACGTATTACTTGAATGCCGGAGAGAATCTGGATCAAGCATTGGAATGGATGAATAAATATCTTAATGTTGGAAAGAACGACGGACAGTTTTGGAATGTATATACAAAAGCCCAAATACTAGCTAAACTTGGAAAAAAGGAAGAAGCAATAGCTACTGCAAAAGATTCCATGGAAAAAGCAAAAAATTGGGCCAATGGAGATTTCGGTTATGTAAAAAGAAACCAAGATCTTATTGACTCTTTAGAATAGATAATGAACCCTCAAAACCAATATTCAAGGCGTGGGCAGAAACTCACGCTTTCTTTTGGTGTTGCTTGAACGCATATGTAGCTGGGAATATACTATCGCAAAAACATCCTTCTGAAAGGTCTCATTGGTTGCAGCAAAAAACTTCATTGATGAATTTGTTCGGATATATCTCTGTAAAGTGCACCTCTAAACTCAGTTCAAGAATTTGAGGTAGCGTTTTTTTCTGAGACAAGACGTCAAAAACGGAGTTTAGCAGCGTTAAATGAGTATTTTGATAACAAAGTATCAGGAAAAAGATCATCTCAAAAATTGAAAGTGGGTTTTTAGAGGTGCCCTAAAATATGCCCATTACATTATAATCTCCAAGCAGAGATGGCTCTTCTCAATTTATTCGGGACAACTATTTAATTATTCAGAAATACAGCAGGGAATCATTTAGATTCAATGAAAAGAAAGTGAAACCTAATCGGACCGAATATGAAAGGATTAGATTTAATCCACATTTCAAGACATTGTTAAAAGTAATAGTAACAGAGCAGCTAACTTTTCGTGGCAGCCATGCAAGCCTATGAATTCAATGAGTGATTGGATCCTTACCCGCATTTTAGATGGAATGTAAAACCCTGATTGAAAAATCAAGGCTTTGAAATAGTAATTGGAGATGACGCATCGCACTTAAATCCCGTATAGAATAATGTAAGTACTAAAATTATTCACCACAACTAGTGGCGGGTTGATCTAAGTAATTTGATTTACCGTAGTTGAATATTCATAGTGAATGATTTTTGATTCCTCAAATTTGGGGAACGATGTTGTCATCCCATTCAAAATCAATTACCTCCTATGAACATGTTATATCATCTCAATGAATAACACCCGAATTTTCGGATTAAACCTTCTCTAATTAGTGTCTCTAAAGAAAACTGTATCTTTTGAAAGACAACGATGTTTCTAGCTCATGGAGTGTGTTTTTTTGGATTTCGATGTACAAATAGGTCGTTTAATCTATTTTCGATATTTAATGAAAACGCAATAAAACCACAGATTTACCTTCAATTCGTTCAAAACTCAGATGAATTTTTAAGTCCTTGAGAAATTGATTCCAAAGTATACAAATAGATTCAATCCATTCTTTTGCTAAAAAACTACACTTTAGGTGTTAGGGGAGTGTTTTACGTCTTTTCTTAAAAACACTAATTATCACCTATCCCAATAGCATAAAAAAAGGCTTAACAGAATATGCTAAGCCTTAATAGCTGGTTAAGCCTTAATAGCTGGTTTCGAAAGCTTATCAGCTAACTTCTGTCTTGTCTAAATAATCACCGTTCTCAGCAAATATTAAAGCCCACTTTTGACCCTCTACGGTAACAACGAGTTCATAGTTGATTCCTGCATCAGAAGTTACTTGATATGCTTTTTCTATTGGGAATTCACCATAGCTGGCATTATATGTTTCTTGCACTGCTTCTGGAATATCTTCTGCGCTAATTTCTGTCTTATTCTCATCTTGAAGTACAACAACTGACAAATCCGCCCATGATGCAGCAATAGATGCGCTACTGTAACCTAACAGTAATACTACTAATACGATACTCTTAACTACTAACTTTTTCATAACCATAAATTTTAAATGTTCATAACTGGTAATAGTTAAGTCAATAGCATGCCAAAAAACTTACTAAGTTTATAATTAATTGATTACCAGAAGATTATGCTTAAAAGATTGATTTGTCAAAACCGTATTTGTTGAAGACAATGTCCACAAAGTGTAGACATTCGCCATAATATGTGCTCAACCTTCTTTCGAGTCTTAAAATAATCGGAAAAAACGGTCAAGATAAAAATATATTGCTAGCACTACTTTTCACCAGGATCAGCAAGCACTGCTACTAAGTACCATGTTCTTCCCAACAATGTATTCTAAATAATGGCATTATTATCTTTATTACATGAGGTAAAGCACAACAAGTAAAAGCAAAGAATTCCTTCATTTTTTAACACAAAAACCCCTTCCAAGTTGAAAGGGGTTTTTGATCTATATTCAAGGTGAAAAAAACCGAAAACTACTTTTTATCTTCTTCCACCTCTTCAAATTCTACATCTGATACGTCATCGGCACTTGTACTTGCGGTATTATCTTCAGTTCCACTTGTATCCGTGTTAGCTCCAGGTTGTGCCCCTGCAGCGTCTTGCTGCGCCTGATACATCTCTTGAGATGCGTTTGTCCAAACAGTGTTTAAAGCTTGCATCGCGGTGTCTATTTCTGCTATATCCTGCTTTCCGTGCACTTCTTTCAGTTTGGTCAATGCTTCTTCAACAGCAGTTTTATTACCTTCAGAAAGTTTATCTCCAAATTCTTTCAATTGCTTTTCTGTTTGGAAAATCAAGGAATCAGCTTGGTTGATCTTATCAGCTCGCTCTTTTACTTGCTTATCAGCCTCCGCATTTGCTTCCGCTTCCTGCTTCATCTTATTGATTTCTTCATCAGTCAACCCTGAAGAAGCCTCTATTCTAATTTTTTGTTCCTTACCAGTTCCCTTATCCTTGGCTGATACATTCAGGATGCCATTCGCATCAATATCAAAGGTCACCTCCACCTGAGGCACTCCTCTCGGCGCCGGTGGGATGCCATCTAGATGAAACTTACCGATGGATTTATTGTCTTTCGCCATAGGACGTTCTCCTTGCAGTACGTGAATCTCTACAGAAGGCTGGTTGTCGGCAGCGGTGGAAAAGGTCTCTGATTTTTTTGTAGGGATTGTCGTATTTGATTCTATCAACTTGGTAAATACACCTCCTAACGTCTCGATACCCAACGAAAGTGGAGTAACATCGAGAAGTAATACATCCTTTACTTCACCAGTTAATACTCCTCCTTGGATCGCAGCACCGATTGCCACTACCTCGTCAGGGTTTACTCCCTTAGATGGTTTCTTCCCAAAGAATTTCTCTACTTCTTCCTGGATCTTAGGAATACGGGTAGATCCTCCAACTAAGATGACCTCATCGATCTCACTAGTCGAAAGACTAGCGTCTTTTAAAGCAGCTTTCACAGGATCCATGGACCTTTTGACCAAGTCGTCAGCCAGTTGCTCAAACTTCGCTTTAGACAATTTTCTCACTAAGTGCTTTGGCACACCATCAACCGGCATAATATATGGTAGGTTGATTTCTGTTTCAGAAGAGCTTGAAAGTTCAATCTTTGCTTTTTCAGCTGCCTCTTTTAAACGTTGTAGCGCC
>JBCCLN010000115.1:0-12130 GCA_039026865.1 Bacteroidota bacterium
AAAATTATGTAGATCTGGAATACGAGGTCAATGAATTGCAGGAAAGGGTTGATCAGCTAATTAACAAGTTACCCCATCAGTGTCAGGTGGTATACAAGTTGAGCAGAGAAGAAGGAAAAAGTAATAAAGAAATTTCTTCAAGACTTGACATCGCAGAGAAGACCGTTGAGTCGCACATGACTAAAGCCTTGAAATACCTGAGGTCTAATTTAACAGAATACCAGGTTTAGAAAGAACGACTTTACTTCTCGCAATTCATTTCACAGCACTTTACAGTAATCTGAAAGAAATAGATACATTTTTTGCGATAAAGGCTTTTAGGGCTTTGCATAACTATTTGATATAAAAGTGTTTGTAATGGTTTTTTAACTCAATAATACAGACTCCACTTAATCTTTTTTCAATTTTTTACTTCTGTGACTCAGGGTTACTTACCCATTGACGCTACTAGTTATGGAGAGCACGAAACGTAACGTCATAGAAAATGAAGGTAACAGAAAAACTCATTCAAAAATATTGGGAGAACAAATGTACTCCAGATGAAAAGAAGGCCATAGAGATGTGGCTGGCCTCAAGAGAAAGAGAAGCCACTGATTTGGATTTAGCCACCATGAACAAAGTCGAAGACAGGGTATGGAATAAGCTAAATGAAAACATTGATGGTGACCAGAAAGAGGAAACTAAAATTGTCCCGTTATACAAAAAAATTACCCGCTACGCTGCAGCAGCATGTATTGCGATAGCTATTTTCGCGGCAGGGAGATATTCCACATCTCTGGAGTATAATGAATTGACTTCTCAGGAAAGCACCAATGAAGAGCAAGGGTTGATGATTTACGGAGGAAATGGAACTTCTGGTAAATTATCCGGCAATGCTTTTATGCTCAGTTTTGATGGGCAGCTCAGGTTGTACAATGGTTCCAATAATCTAAAAACAATTGTTGTTGGAGACGTGACATATGTGCTGGAACCCAAGAAGAGCTATTTCATACATGGTAATGTAGAAAAGTCCTCCATGATTGCAAGTAACTTTCTCGCAAATGAAAACATTCCTTTAGAAGGTTATTTTGGACTTTTAGTGATTAAGTTTTAAGAAGTGTTGAAGTACATTCCAGCTATACTTTTTTCATGCAAATGTTACCATTAGCAGCCCAAAAAAATAAAGCCTCAACTATTCAAGGTAAAGTCACTGGTACTTCAGGAGAACCATTGATCTATGCACAAGTGATGATAGATTCCTTGGGTCTGAGAACTGTTACTGACCTGGAGGGGAATTATACATTAAAAGACGTTCCATCGGGTACTTACCAGTTGTCTGGCCACATATTCAGGTTCCAAACAGCAACAAAAACAGTAGAAGTTAAGGAAGGGGCATTAATCAGCATCAATTTTACCTTACAAGAGGATATCCAATCCTTAGATGAAGTGGTGACCAGCGTGGAATCAGAAAAAGAGAAACAAGAAAACTCAGCGGAAGCAGTAGAAGTCATTGAAAACAAGGAATTGCAATCAGCCAACCTCGGAGAAGTAGTAGCTAAAATCAAAGGCATCAGTGCTAAACGAGCTGGTGGGCAGAGTTCGAATACCCAATTTGCATTCAATGAGCTGTCAGGCGATCAAATTCGCTTCTTTGATAAAAGCATACCGCTCAGCTTTAATCCTTATGCTTTTGGAATTGTCAATGTCCCTGTTAATGCCATTAACCGTGTGGAAGTCTATGAAGGCATAGTGACTATCCAATTTGGAGCAGATGCACTAGGAGGAATTGTTAACCTGGTATCACTTTTTATTTATTATGGCGGATGGTCCAGATCAGTATCTTATCAGGTCAGCTCATTTAATACGCATAGGATCACAGTAAATTTAGCTTATGCCAGTGACAGTAGTAGTTGGTTCTTCACAAAAGGTGGTTTTTACAATTTCGCAGACAACAATTACAAAATAGATGTCGCCATCCCGAATAAACGAGGGAAGTTACAACCCCAAACAGTCGAACGATTTCATGATGGAGATAGAGTCTACAGTGCTCATCTGAAGGCAGGCATTAAAAATAAGACATGGGCAAAAAGAGCTAGGTCTACAAGGAAATTGATAAATGCTTAAATCGACTTGCACGGAGTTTAACGATCATGAAAAGCATTGTACATAAATCTAACACAATCTTAAACGATATGCCTATGTAAAAATCAAAGATAAATTTACGACCTGCCAGGGAACATGTCGTACTAGGACACATTCCCATTAAGCGCAGGCTTGTTCGCCTTAGGCGAATTACCCTACCTAAGCAAAAAGTAGGTAGGATCTGAATTATCCCGAAATAATCGGGACATCAAAAAATTAAAAGTACAAAAAATGAATTTACTAAAATCAAAATATGACAACTCTCATCCAAGTAAGAGAAATACTGGTAGAAAAAGATGGGCATTTACAACCATGTTGCTTATTGGCATATTGCTGACAGGTTCAATATCTTGTAAAAAAAATGACGATGATGTAACAGCTGCTGGTGAAGAAGCTGAATCGGCTTGGTTACAAGCATATACATCTGAAACACCAACTGGTGTTATACGATATTTAAGTGTAAATGAAACAAATCCAACGAAAACAGACATATCACAATCAGTCGAGATTGGGTTGAATTCTGATGTTTATTCTTACGGAGAACATCCATATACTTGGAGTGGAGATGCATCTACCATGACTAAATGGGAAGTGAACAAAAATACACTTGAAATAACACCCATTGGGATTTTAAGTTTTGCAAGTACTGCTCTTTCTACTTTAGAATATGTCAGTGAGCCCATATTCCTTTCTGAAACCCAAGGTTATTTTACAGGTCTCAAAGAAGGAGTCATTATAGAATTCAATCCTTCAACCATGGCTATTGTGAAAACCTTTGAGGTTAACCCCCTCCCGGATTCAGATATTTTGACTTCTTGGTACAGTGAGTGGAAAAAATATGTTTCGGATGGCAAGCTTTTTCTTCCAATAACCTTTGATGTGCCAAGTTCTTGTTGCGAATACTTAGCACCTAATGGTGGCGGAGCAATGGTGGCGGTGTTTGATCCTGAAGTGGGTACAATTAATTACTTACAAGATAAACGGCTCCGTTCAGGATCTACAAGTTTTCTCGTAGATAATGCAGGTGAAATGTTTGTTTTTCCAAATAGGAGGCAATTTTTTGCCGAACCTTATTTTAATGTTGATATATCATCAATTCCTCCCCACTCATCTCTTTTGAAATTTAATAGTAATGGTAATTTCGATGTAGATTATGAATTCGATTTTGAAGAGGTATTAGGAGAAATAACGTTTGGTACTGCACCTACATTTAAATTTGATAATCAAATTGTGCTTACTTATCTTGATAGCACATTTCAGCTTTCAACATCCTTTGAAGATAGATGGGGATCTGTTTACGGTGAAGGAGCAAGTTCTAAATATAAAACTGTTTTAATTGATATGGACAGTAAAGAAGCTGTAACATTTACTGTATTGGACAAATATCATGGTGTTGAGATGTTAGCTAACATCAATAATGAGAGCTACTTTGTGGCTTATTATGATATCGGTTCTAAAGCGAATTCAGATATACTCATTCAAAAAGGAGCCACTAATTTTATAGTGGTGACAGAACACGAAGGAGGTAACTTTACTTACATTTCAAAACTATGGTAGTCTCACTTGTGCTCAGTCAGAATTTGTAAAAAATCCGATGGCTTAGAAAAAACTTCAAAAAATCTCTTTTTTATTTATTTTGTGGAAGTTGACTCAAACTGGTTGTAGCATCCAGCTACGACCTTTTATAACACTGGTTGAGCAATACATCTAGACAAAATTCGTGAACGTGAAGAAAATCATCGGCAAGTTTCCGAGTAGGGCGATTTGTTACCTTCCTGCTCTACTCGGAATTTTAAAGCCTCTCCCAAATAGCTTTACTTCATTTATGCTCATTCCCCAAAGTGATTTACCAGATAGATTACTATTCAGCTACTAAAAAGTGTTAATGATAGCTACTTAAAATAATATTTTGAATGAAAGTAATTTACCATAAAATGTACTATTTGCCATTTACTAAAACTGGAAGCGGATCTCTTCGCTATATCCTATGGTTTCTATGTCTTTCTACATTATCTAGTGTTTATAAGAAAACTGCATCTTTGTAAGAAAAATGGTGTTTCTGATTCATAGCACATGTTTTTTTGAGATCTCGATGTACAAATAGTCATTGAATCTATTTGAGAGATTCTAATGAACGCAATAGAATCACAGGTTCGCCTTTAATTCATCCTGAATTTTTGAAGAATCGGTCAATTGATTCCAAAGTATACAAATAAGTTCGATTCATTCTTTTCCCCAAAAACTACGCTGCGGGTGTCAGTAAGTGTGTTTTTCGTCTTTTCTCGAAGACACTATGATTATGCCGCCATCCTCATTCAACCTATAAATCAACTTTTGGCTGAAAACCCAAAAAAGATATGTCCATCGAGTCAACAGAAATGAAGCGTTGACCAGACTTAAATATGGGGTCATCGATTTGTTCTTCTTGGGAAATAGCTCTCAAACGCTATGAAAATTGATCGAAGTTTTCAAGGTCTTTACCCGAGCCGATAAGATAAGGCTTGAAAGAAAATTTAACCCGAAAAATTCGGGTGTTATTCATTGAGATGAGGTAACACGTTGAATAGGAGGCAATTGATTTCGAATGGGGTGCCAAAATCGTTCCCCAAATTTGAGGAATCAAAAATTATTCCGTATGAATATTAGCATCCTTTGAAAAACCTGCCTTTTGGCCCAACGCTTCGTTACTCAAAATTTCAAAAGCCTCATTTACGACCAGTAAACTACGGTTTTGAAATGCTGAAAGCCTCGATTTGAACCAAAAATCTGGTTTTGCAAAAGGATGCTATTCAACTACTGTAAATCAATTACTTGAATCAACCCGCCACTAGTTGTGGTGAATAATGCAGGTTAAATAAGTATTTTGATAATAAAGTATCAGGAAAAAAGAGCATCTCAAAAGTTGAAAGTGGGTTTTTAGAAGTGCCCTTTATAAACGTCTGCCATCCCCAAAGGAAGGATGGCTGACGTTTTCTATTAATCATCTAAGATTATTAGCAGATAAGTCAATTACTGAGTTGAGCGAGGCTCCTGTAGCACTAAATACGACTTCCGATTGATCCATGGTGGGATCGTATCGGTAAAATGCATTCACCGTACTATTTTTAATAACAAAATGTGGAACGTTATCGATGAACTGAACATTTGTGACTGCAAAGGTGGACAACTGAGGAATTCCAGGTACTTTTCGTATTATTTGTTGTGCATTCAAATCTACTTCTACCCAACCTGCATTTTCTTCGTTGTCCAATAAAAAGAGGATTTCGTCTATTTGATCATCGGTAAGGTTTCGAATACCACCAACATTAGTAATGATATCAACTACCCTAGCAGGGGTTTCAAAGGCAATTTGAGCGTATGCGATACCATTTTGATAATACACAAAACCCCTCATTACTTGGAGAAACAGGGTAGGATCCAGCACTACCCTAAAGTCATAGTTTGGATCGAATTCATTTGAACCGGCTGGTATTTTTAATATACCTCCGGGATTACCGAAAGGGCTTAAATCTCCTTGATGGTGAACGTAGAGATTGCCCTGTTCGTCGGTCAATCTAAAAATGGGATTAAACCCACTTGTTGGCCCGGTTGTAGAATTAAGTTGGTTGCCAAATGTACCGCTCGATAGGCTTCCCCGAACCATAGTGAAGTTATCAAGAGGGGCGCCTCCTACTGGTTCTCTATTTACTACAAAAATATTGTCACCTCGAAAAACTGCCGAAGAAGTGCGTACCTCTGCCAATGGATCAGAAAAGACCGGGGCAGCAGATAAATCTACATTTCCTGTCTCCTGCAAGGTTTGCGGGTCAAACACTTTGATCTGGCTAGGGGTGTTAGGATCAACATACATTCCGGTATTGCTGTCACGGACACGTATTAGAGAAGTACTCTCTGTAGTTGCGATGAAACCCTCTTCAATTATTTCTCCATTACCATCAACTACCATTTTTGCAAGTCCGTTGGAACCATCCGTGCGAGAGGTGTAGACCGCACCATCGTATACGTCTGCAGGAGAAAAAAACTGAAAGGCTTGTCCCTGAGTCAAATCAATGGCTCCAGATGGTAATTCTTCAAAATATTGGGCAAATACTGTAGTTCCGTCTTCACTGGTCCCCGTCACAATAAATCCCTCTGTCAACCTTTGGTTTACTGGATCTATCGGATCATCATCTGAGTCACAAGCTAGTATAAAGGTAATGAGACTGAGCAAAAAAAGCTTATTAATTGTTTTCATTTTTATTTGTTTTCTGGTTGTTTAAATTTCAAATCTTACTTTCATCCGATAATTACGACCGGGCCTGGGTATCCGATAATTATCAAATAATTCCGCATTGGTTACATTATTTACCTGAAGGGAAAATGTAAAGCCTGATTCTGCCAGTCGGTAACTTACTCCCGAATCCAACTGGTTTTGAGTAGGGATAAAGTTTCTATCATTGCGAACCCCGCCCTCAAAAATGAGACTAAACTCTTCTACATGATTGTAATAGCTAAATAGGGTGAGTTGATCGCTGCTGTTGAATGGACTATCAAACCGGTATCGCAGTCCTAGATTATAAAAAAGCTGGGGAATGTTAGGTATTGGTTCCCCTGCATTATTGGTGTTATTTGTATTAGGAGCTTCTGAGTTTATTACGTCTTGAAAAGTAAAACTCAGATCAACGGTTAGCCTCTCTAACGGCCTACTTTTAAAAGCAACCTCTACTCCTTGTGCTTCTACTTCTGACTGGTTGATATATTTGGCTGGGGCATTTGGATTTAGCGGTATCTGTAAGCGAATAAGATCTTGTTGATCTCTTAAAAACCAATCCACCTGGAGGGAGGCAAAGCGATTCTTAGAGAAGTTGTATCTGTAAAAAAGCCCAATGTTCAGGTTGTCACTTTGCTCCGGTCGCAGACTTAGATTGGAAGTTATTCCAACAAAATCGCCAAAAACCTCTCTTCCTGTAGGAATACGAATCGCACTCTCGTATCCTATTCTTAGGAATCTATTATCATCCAACGAGAACTTAACTCCTGCCCCATAACCAAATCGGTGGTCAGCCTGTACTACCGGGGGAAATACGATGGTCGCGCCACTTTGGTTAAAATCCGAAGACCGATTGAAGTAGGAGTAGTATTTTCCAAAAATGATGGTCTCCAGCTTCTTATCAATCCAATTTCCACTTAACTGGGCAGCCAATATATTTCTTCTAAGTGACGAAGGCAACGTATTGGGGTCTATGGTTGGGTTTTCTACAGGGACCCGTTGGGCGATACGGTCATTTCCTGTAATTCGCTGAAAGGCAAAAAAATTGCTTACCCCCAGGGCATAATTTTTTAAGAACGTATATTCTGTCGCTAACCTGTGCACTGTGACGAACGTCCTTCCTTCTCTCAGTGAAGGGCTATCCAATATTTCCGCTCCATCAGAAAGCTTTTCGGCTGTCTCAATCTCACCTGACCAATTATACAGGTTTCGAGTAGAGTCTTTACGGCTATCATTTACGATCGCATAATTCCCGAAATACTTCAAATTGAGCTTATTGATAAAAGTTTTTTCAAATTTGATATTCTGAAAAAACGCCTGATTATCCCGTTCTACTTCTCCCGCTGGCCTGGTGTTTACTCTTAATCCATGTTGTATTTCGTCAACTCGCTGAGAAAAACCAGTTGAAAGCACGATGCGGTCCGACCAATTTAAATTATTCGCTCCTATTTGTACTTCACTAAAAGAGGACGTATGCTGGTCGTGGAACCGCTCTACCGTTTCAATGCTTTCAACTATCCGAGTTTGCTCATTGCCCTGGCTGTTTGTAAACGTTTCAAATCTCGCTACTGGGGTATTTCGCATTTTATAGTTGTTGTTGGAATAATTGAAGAAACCATTAAATGCCAAGAAAAATCTATTATTAATCAATTTTGCTCCATTTAATGCTATAACATGCGTGTTGAAAGAGCCAAACTCATAAGAAGCGTCAAGATAAGAGCTGTAAACCTCTTTGGGAACAACATTAATACCTCCTGCCAGTGCGTCCGTTCCAATATCGATAGGCATCACTCCTTTATATACATCAATACGATCAATGGCATTAACAGGAATATTATTCAATTGAATTCCTCCACTGAGCAATTCCAATGGAATACCGTTATAGTATCTTCTTACCGCATTTCCTGTTAATCCATTCAGTTGTACTTCCGCGGGACTGCCCAAGCCACCATATTGTCTAACCCGAACTCCTGAAACTCTCGTTAATATCCCAATCGTATTGGTAGCTTCGGCTTTGAGAATCCTGGTATCGATTGATGCTATTTGAATCGGAAGTACTGAACGTCTTCTACTTTCTGATTTTGCAGTAATGACCACCTCATCTAACTTGCTCACGGATCGGGTGAGCTTAGCAAAGACATTCGTAACCTGTTCTGATCTAACTTCAACAGTAACCTCTTGGGTCTGATAACCTGTCGAAGAAATGGTTAAGCTATTAGTGCCTACGTCTAAAGATTTAATTTGGAAATTGCCGTTTTCATTAGCTACTACCCCTTGTGTTGTCCCATTAATGGCTACAGTAGCAAAAGGTATAGGCTCGCCTTTATCATCCATTACGCTACCCAAAAGGCTGCTTTTTTTTGTTTCTTTCGATTTTTGGGAATTGTCTTTGATTGAGATTACAGTACCTCTCTCTCTAAGTATTATTTTATCATTGCCCCAAACATCTTTTATGATACTGCCTAGCGCTCGCTTTTGGTAAGACTTACTTATCTTACGGGTTTTAGGCACTTCCGAAGGTACATAATTGATGATGTAGTCGGTTTCTTTCATCAGCTGATCCAGTGCCTCTATCACGGAGAGATTATTAAAATCAATCGTAACCGCTCGTTCAAGCAGGTTTTGCTGGGAAAAGACTTGAAATGAAGTCATCCAGATAATGAGCAGAATGACTCCTTGGGTTAATTTCATCCTTAACAACTGCTTCTATTTAATAAATGATTACTTTCTTTCTTTCTATGCGATAATTGAACTCGCCAAGGAATTTTAATTCTTCCATGATAGACTCTAGCGGTGGGTTATCCATGAATACCCGAAAATCCTTATTTAGTAGATTGGGGTCTTTAACAGATACTTCTACATCATACCAGGGCTCAAGTACTTTGATAATCTCCCGTAGTATTTGACCATCAAATACCAATCGGTTATCCTTCCAAGCAGTATGCTTTTGAGCATCTACTTCATTCTTTTCAATATTATTATCGGCATTCAATAATGCCCGATCATTGGCCTTAAGTGTTACACGATTTTGCTCTTGGCCCTTCTCCGAAAAGGCTACGTTACCGCTAGTAACAACGATCTCAGTTTCATCTGCGCCTTTGGTATTGATATCAAAGGAGGTTCCCAGTACCTGTGTTTTGGAATCCTTTGTGTAAATAATGAATGGACGTTCTATATCTCTAACCACATTAAAGTGAGCATGTCCGGAGAGATACACAATCCGTTCATCGCCTTTAAATTGCTCAGGTATGCTAATCTCCGTTTCATAATTCATCCTGATGGTAGAGCCATCGGAAAGCGTCACTGTCCTTTTTTCGCCTCGCCGGGTCTCAATTGTTTTAAGCGCGATGAGTTGTTCTGACTCGTTGATACCGACGTCATCTGATTGCGATTGATAAAAGAAGAATCCGACCGTAAATAAGATAACAGCAGCCGTAGCATAGAGAGTAAACTTTCTTGAAAAAGGAACACTTGATTTTCCACGATTAGTTTGTCCTTCTAATTCGGGAAAATCTTTAGATAGCTGAGACCAAATTTGCTCTTTTTTTCTATCTTCTCCTTTAATTAAATCTAACCCGGTTGAAGAATTCTCTTCCATTTCTAGCCATTCCTCGATTACTTTCTTCTCCTCATCAGTGCATAGACCCAGACGGTGCTTTCTTAAAAGTTCTTTCGTGATTTGCATAGCGATTTTAGATTAATTAGTCTTCCAGTTACAGTTACTCTGCAACAGGTTCTCATAGATCTCCTTATATATATCATCGTCTAAGTCGCCATAAGGGACACCCTCAAAAGAAAAAAAATTGAATTTAGGAATCGAACAACATATTATAAAGTAACTTCTTTATAACTGGAGGTAAACAAATGCTATTTATTCAGTTTTCTGAAAATACCTGCAGTTATCCTCTCATTTAAAAAGATGTATCCTCCTATACACCGTAAATAGTATTTCTCTCACTAAACAGTATAGTGGAAACATTGCTGGGGTAAAATGGAGTTCGAACAACTTGATCGATCTGGTGGAGGAACAGGGCTATTCTTATGATTACGATAAGGCCAATCGCCTCTTGACTATTACCTATGGTAAAAACACAGGTAGTAATACTAATTTTGGAGGTAGTCAGTATTATATCATGAGTGCTACTTATGATCAAAATAGTAATATCATGACTTTGAATTGTAATGTTATCCTTGATGGGAAACAAATTTCAATATGGATAACCTTAATTACTATTACGAGGGTTCAGATAGAAGTAACCGTCTGTTAAGAGTAACGGACGGTGAAAAGGATTCAAAAGGATTTAAGGATACCGGAGAGACTGGTCGCATCTATGGTAGGATGAGACTGGAAACCTAATAGCTGATAACTACAAGAATCCTTTGAAAAACCCGCCTTTTGGCCCAACTCTTCGTTACACAAAATTTCAAAAGCCTCATTTACGACCAGTAAACTACGTTTTTGAAATTCTGAAAGCCTCGATTTGAGCCAAAAATCCAGTTTTGCAAAGGATTCTACAAATAAATTACAGCTATCGACTACAACCATCTAAACTTACCAACGCCGGTCACTTTTTTTGACTGACGAACTATCCAGTATGAGTATGATAGAACGGGTGCCAAAATTCGTAAAACAGTCAAAGATGGCGATGTATCTTCGGTCACTGACTATCATAAGTGTAGGACAATACACGGAAGGAGTGCTTGAATTTCTATTTGCCACTGAAGGACGAGCGATTAAGTATGCAAACGATTTCCATTATGAGTATTTCCTTAAAGATCACTTAGGAAATACCTGTGTGGCTTTTGGAAACCTTCCTGAGAGAAAAGAATATCTGGCCACCATGGAAAGCGAGAACACTGCATATGAAGAATCCAAATTTAAATTTCCTCCTCAGCTTAGATCTGGAAATAATCATACGCTCCTTGGGAATGAAAGTGTGGAGTTTAACCTGCATTATTCATCACAAATAGTAGCGGATTGTTTCAAGTAATTGATTTACAGCAGCTTAATATTCATACCGAATGATTCTTTATTCCTCAAATTTGGGAACGATGTTGTCCTCTCATTCGAAATCAATTACCTCCTATTCAACGTGTTACCTCATCTCAATGAATAACACCCGAATTTTTCGGGTTAATGGGCTTGATAATCCCTTTAGGACCTGCCATGGTTCTTAGAATCAAAAAAGGCGATGTAGTAGAAATAGAAGTATGATACTTGTACACTACCGGAACAGGCGGGCATTCGGGAAGCACCGATATCGACCAAATATCAGTATAAGTTTCAAGGCCAGGAACATCAAGAAGAAACGGATGATTCGCTCCATTAATCCCACTCTTCCAGTTTTGTAAACTGGAAGCCTTATCATAGGATTTACAATCCAAATCTAATGAGTAGTGCCAGTGATTTTTTATGGCATTTGAAAAGGAATATTCGCATAATCAGAATGGTACATTCAGCAATCATATTTCGAGATTACAAATTCTGAAGAGCTGGAGGTTACCTTATCTCAATAAATGACACCTGAATTTTTCAGAAACCAACTACGGTTGCTCAAAGCACCTAAGCTATGTCTGGAGAATAAGAGTAATCGTATACCATCGATCTCATCGAAAATACTCCCTGAAAGGAACGAATATTTCTCCCGGTTTAGGGAAGGAAATAAGGCCTCATCCGGTTATCTATGATGAGTATCCAGGTCAACTACCACGCTAAAAATACCTGTTACCTTTCTTGACCGGAGGAAGTTTTTCTTTTAT
>JBCCLN010000116.1:0-12104 GCA_039026865.1 Bacteroidota bacterium
AGATTAGGGCCCAAAGCAGCTAAATGTGCGATGGCTCGTAAAATGGCGATCATCTATTTTCATATGAGGACTAAAAAAGAAGCGTTTAATCCCGAAATATTTCGGCTAAACCAAACGAAATTTAAAGAAAAACGAAGTAAATGCCTTGAACAACAACTGGCTGCCCTAAAGAAGGCTGCTTAAGGTGGGTATAAGGTGGGCTAAAGAATTCAGTAATGTTTTTAAAAAAGAAAAGCACACTATCAATGCCTATAGAGTAGTTTTTTAGAACTATTCAATCGAGTTTATTTTATAACTTAAATGTTATTTTTTGGAACTAGGCTCTTAATAAATAGCTCTGGCAAGCCGTAAATAAGGAAATGGATCATTCAGATAAAGCAAGCACTACAAGTTGACAGATTTCTAAATTCAAATGTGCTCAAATGCATGCTAACCCCCCATTTTTCATATTTTCCAAGTGCCTACTTCAATTAATTTTTTCAAAAAAAATCTGACTTTATTGAAAATAAATAGGTGGTTTAGTTGCATTTTTATTAAATCTCCTGTGTAAATTAAATATGATTAAGTAAAACAAAATTTCAAAAAACACGATCCATGGGCTAAAAACATGATTATCTTACAAAAAATGCCGTTTTTTTAGAGACACTAAATTGTTAAAAACACCTTTGATTCTAAAATATTATTTAGCTTTTGAAATTATTTTCATTATTTTAAGAATTATCACTAAACGCAGAATGCAAAAAGTGTTTATCACTTCTCTTGTAACACTAACTTTTTTGACCAATACTTTAGCTCAGTCAAATGATACACTTGTAACACTATCAGGCACAATACTTAAGGCGTATGATTCTACTGCTATATCAGGCAATATCCTTTACGAAAAACTTCCATACTATGACGATATGGGTATGATCTCTGTTGGAATAAACGGATGTTACCATGTTCAACTTGTAAAAGGAAACACTTACGACTTTTCTGTATCTAAACCAGGATTCAACAAATATGAATCGCAAATAAAAATTAATGGAGATGAAATAATAAATATCTATTTGAAAGAAGATGTTATGACAATAAAAAAACTTGAAAATCTAAATTTTGCGAGTGGTAGTCATAAAATTGGTGCTTCTTCTTATCAAGAACTTAATGAGCTAGCTACATGGATGCTTGATAATCCCTCAATAGTAATTCAACTGGAAGGACACACTGATTTTGCAGGTAATGCCAAAGCTAATCTCCGTTTGTCCCAGGCAAGAGTTGAAGCGATTAAAAATTATTTGATTGATAAAAAAGTTAAAAAGAATAGAATTTTCACTAAAGCTTTTGGCGGAACACAACCATTGATTCAAGAGCGATCCGATGCAGGTAAAGCTCTTAACAGAAGAGTTGAGGTGAGAGTCATTCGTGATTAGTTTAAATTTTATATATGAAATGTCTATAAAAGGATTGCTACACTAACCGATAATGAAAACCTATTTGGAGAATGGACTTCTACTTAGAGATAACATTGAGATGTTTCCAAATTGGCGAACCAATGTGATCTTTAAAAACTCACACTACGCTTTAAATGAGCATAAATATTCAAAGGCGAGTCTATACCAGCTCTTAGGTGAATCGGTATTCCAATACAGTTTGTCTCTAATTCCATGTGTGCTCTTGAAAAAAACGATATACACATGAAGAAGATTTTTTTGCTCTTTTGGGGCCTGATGTGGATCAATACATTGACATCTCAAGAAATGGTATCCTGGGGTACTCAAGTTGTAGATGTATCTTCCGAATATTCAGCGTATGAGTATTCAGCTATACAGTCATTATATCGGCCTAATGTTCCCCCTCAAGGAGGCGAAAGTCCAAATGCATGGAGACCAAAAAAGAAGATGAAAGAAGAGTTTATTATGGTCTCTTTCGGAAATCCGATCAAAGCAAAACAGGTTGCAATCGCCGAATCCGAAAATCCTGGTGCTGTAAAAGCCGTTTACGGATATGATAGAGATTATAATGAATATAAACTATTCGAACTCACGCCTCAGGATTTACCCATAGAAAGCAGGCTTTTAAATCTTTTTTTCGAAGAAACATCATACGAAATACACGCCATTCGTATTATACTTGACTGTAGTATAAATGAAGGATACAACGCCATTGATGCGATTGGTATTTCTGCTTCTAATATTCCAATAAATGTTTTGATCAATCTTGCTATCGAAGTAAATAGCGATATCAATGCTGAAAAGCTGAGCACCAATGTAAATAGTGAATACGTAGAACATAGTCCTCTCATCTCACCAGATGGTAAAAAACTCTACTTTTCCAGACAGTTTCATCCAAAAAATGTAGGGGGGGTAAATGATGAAGAAGATATTTGGGTTTCAGAACTAAATGAGGAAACCGGTGAATGGATGCCTGCAAAAAATGTTGGACCGCCATTGAATACTCCCGGACCCAACTTCATCAGTTCAATTTCCTTGATTGATGGTCAAGAAGTATTATTATTAGGAAATAGGTATGGTAAGAAAGGAAGAATGTATTCAGGGGTCTCACAATCTATCAGAGAGGGAGATAGTTTTAGTGATCCAATTGGAATTAATATAAAAAATGAGTATAACTATTCGCCACATGCAGACTTTTTTCTCACACCCCAAGGTGACGCGATTATTATTTCGGCTGAAAGAGACGATACATACGGTGCAAGAGATCTTTATGTGACTTTTAAACAAGGAGATGAATCATGGACGGAACCATTAAACCTTGGTGAAAACATTAATACAACAGGGGAAGATGAATCACCTTTCATGGCTAAAGATGGAAAAACATTGTTCTTTTCAACCGATGGATACAAAGGTTATGGGGGCTCTGATGTGTATGTTTCTTTTAGGCTTGACGATTCTTGGATTCGTTGGTCACAACCTGAAAATCTTGGTCCAGGAATCAATAAAGAAGGTGACGATGAATATTTTAGTATTCCTCTAGCTGGTCAAAATCTCTATTTTACTAGATATCTGGAAGGTGAAGACTCTGACGTTTTTACTTTTAGAGTAGAAGATTTCTTTGTGGATGGTCTTGCAGAAAATCCTCTTTTATCCTCAGTAGATCACCTACTGCCAAAGTCAGTGGATGACCCTCTGCCCAAAGAAGAACTCTTAATTACAATGATAGGAATGGTAATAGATGGTAAAACCAAGCAACCTGTGGGAAATGGCAGCGTGTTAATTGAATGTTTACCTGATAGTGCAGATATAGGAAGAGCGACAATAAATAATTCCGGCGAATTCATTTTTACTGTTAAAGAAAAAGCTAAATATAGATTAATTAGTGATGTAGAAGGATACATCTCTGAGGACGAAAACTTGGATTTTACTGACCTAAATAAATCTGATACTATGACGGTTAATCTTAATGTTTTCTCTATAAAAAAAGGAGAAACGATCACGCTTAATAGTATAATTTTTGGCTCTGGCAAATCAAAACTTGAAAAGACTTCTTATCCTGAGTTAAATAAAATATTGGAGTATATGAAAAATGGTAAAATTGAAGCTATTTTAATCAAAGGTCACTCTGACTCAGTAGGAGACGAGGATTATAACATGTATCTTTCAGGAGTAAGAGCAAAAGAAGTAATGGAATTTTTCATCAGAAGTGGTATTAGTAGAGACCGCCTATCATATAAGGCCTTTGGAGAAACTCAACCCAAAACCTCAAATGATACGAAAGAGGGCAGAATTCAAAATAGAAGGGTAGAATTTGAAATTCTGTAAGTTGAAGTATTTATTTAAAAGTAAGCTTTAACAGTTGATTTTTTATTTTAAGATTATGCGGTTTTTTAGAACTGTTGTATGTGCTTAACTAATTTTTATCCTGTGAAAAAAATCTATTTTTTATTGATTTTTATAGCAATTTCTTGTGTCAGTGAATCATCTCCCGAAAGACCCCGTGCATGGGTTGGTGAGTGGACTGCTGAGTGGAAAACCCCTCCGGAATCTCCCTCTTACAGGGGAATTGAAGATATGGAGTTTTACATGGATGGAAAATTCATTTTTACGACTGACAGTTTGACCGTCCAAAATTATGGGTATCCGGGATGCATTTTTGCCATAGATACATTAAAGCATACTCAATCGTGGAAAGTATCAAATGATACTCTATTTTCAATTAATGACCCCAAAACACCGGGCATCACTTACAAGATAACATCACTTTCCGAAAATAAAATCGAGCTTCAATTGATGGAGGATATTTTTGTCACCCTTACAAAATAACAGATCATCTTTCCGTTAAAAATTTATAACTTATTGTTTCCAACCTATGATTATTATGAACTAATATAAAGTCACAGAACATGAAAAAGTTTTTTCTCTTTCTAGGAATTGTTTTCTCACTTTTATTACTTGCCATTATCATTCTTCCAATGGTCTTTGAAGATGATATTCGAAAAGCAGTAGATAAAACCATTGATGAAAGTCTTAATGCTACAGTTTACTATAATCCCGATGCTCTTAGTTTGTCATTAATAAAAAGTTTTCCTGATATCACGGTAAGTATCGAGGATTTTGGAATTGTAGGTATTGAAGAATTTTCAGAAGATACACTGGTATCTGTCAATAACTTTGAAGTAACTGTTGATTTGATGTCTATCCTCACTGGAGGTCAAATTATGGTTGAAGAAATCCTACTTAACAGACCAAAAATCTTTGTTTTAATATTGGAAAATGGAAAAACGAATTACGCTATAGCTAAAGAATCCGATAATGCAAAAGAGGAGCGCGCTGAGGATGACGATGTTTCCTCCAAGGAAAATTCTATAAGCATTGGAATAGAACGTTGGGCCATCGAAGATGGATCTATCATCTATCTGGATCAATCCACGAAATTTTATACTTCACTTCTAGGATTGAATCATGAAGGCACCGGAGATTTTACCTCAAGCGAATTTGATATTATCACAAATACATCTATAACGTCTTCCTCACTTGGCTATGAAGGCGTAGAATATGTCTCTGATAAACGAATAAAAGCAGACGTAATGCTCAACCTGAACTCATCAGAAATGCAATATACTTTTAAAAAAACCAAGATTGCAATTAATGATTTTGCTGTTCAAATAGAAGGATTTTTGAGTGTTCTTGATGAAGATATTGATATGGACATCACGTTTGCAGGAAATGATATCAATCTAAAAAGTATTCTTTCTTTAATTCCAGGTGTCTACCAAGAATATCTTGATGGACTAGCGGCAAGCGGAGAGATTAACTTAGATGGTTTAGTGAAGGGTACTTATAACAAAACGTCCATGCCTAAGGTCTCAGCAGGCCTTTCCATTTCTAATGGCACCATCGCTTATTCCGAATACGATATCCCTATGGAGCAAATCAATATTGAAACAAACTTTGATTATCCGTCTTCAGACCTTTCCGAGACCAGTTTTAATGTGAATAAATTTTCGATGCTTGTAGATGGAGAAAAACTTTCAGCTTATCTCAAATTCAAAAATTTAGAAAACTACACCTGGGATTTGGGGATTAACGGAAGTGTTGATTTAGAAAAAATGATGAAGATCATGCCAATGGAAGGAATGACGATAAAAGGAAAAATTAATGCAGATCTTAAGTCATCAGGACAAATGTCTGTTGTAGAAGCTGAGCAATACGGGCAACTTCCAACCTCTGGTAATTTGAAAATAAATGGATTCTATTTTGAATCAGTTGACATTCCGCAAGGTTTTGGCATTTCAGAAGCCAATATAAGTTTTAATCCAAGTGAAATAACACTATCGCAATTTAATGCTACCTCCGGAAGTTCCGATTTCAACCTGACAGGTAATGTTAAAAATTATTTAGGTTATGCCTTAAAAGAAGAGCTTTTGGCCGGCTCCCTTTCATTGAGTTCAGATCTCATAAATTTAAATGAATTTATTCCTGAAAGCGGATCTGAAGAGGCGGAAAGTGATACGGATACGTCTTCCCTTGAGGTTATTTCAATACCTGAAAACATCGACTTCGCTTTTTCTTCGTCTATTCAAAAAATCATTTTTACCAATTTAAACATTAAAAACTTTTATGGCAGTGTGCTAGTAAAGGACGGTACTATATTACTAAATAAAAATAGCTTCAATATGCTCGATGGAGATTTTGAACTATCTGGATCTTATATTGCGAAAAATTTAGTAGAGCCAAAATATGATTTTGGATTCAAAATAAAAGATCTATCTATAGCGAATGCATTTGAATCTTTTTCCACAATACAACAATACATACCTATAGCAAAACAGGTTACTGGGAAATTTTCAACTGATTTCAATGTCAATGGGTTTTTAGGAAATGACATGATGCCGATCACGGATAAGATAAATCTTGTGGGCCTGGTGAATGTAGCTCAGGCCACTCTCTCTGAAGGTGAGTTTATATCGAAATTAAATACTATTGCCGCCTTTAAATCAAATGCAACCTCGGAAAAAAACATTTCTATTAAAGATATTTTAATTAAAACAGAAATTAAAGATGGACATCTTTTTGTGGAACCCTTCGATCTAAATGTAAAAGGACAACGCGCAACACTCGGAGGAAGCAACACACTGGATGGTAAACTGAACTACTCTATGCTTATCAAGGAAATACCTACTGGAGCCATCGGAAATACTCTAAATAGTGCAATGAGTTCACTTACTGGCGGGAAAAAGCTAATTTCAGACAAAATAGATATAGATATAGGTATAGAAGGCACATATGATAACATACAAATAAAACTGCTTAATACGAGTTCCTCCGGCTCAAGTGGAAGTTCCTCTGCAGTAGCTGCTTTTAAAGAACAAATGACTTCCAAAGTTGACCAAGAAAAGGAAAAAGCGGAAGCTAAGCTAGCTCAGGAAAAGGCGAAAGCTGAGGAAAAAGCAAAAGCAGCAGCAGATTCTAAAAGGGCAGCATTGGAAAGCAAAAAGAAAGCTAAGCAAGACTCTATTAATAACGTCATAGAAGCTCAAAAGAAGAAAGCCAGGGAAGCTGCTAAGAATAAAGTGAAAAAATTATTTAAAAGAGGCGGAAGCAACGAGCTAAAAACATAGCTGCATCCAAATGACTATAATTTTTAACCAGAAAAATTCGGGTGTTATTCATTGAGATAAATCTAATTTCCAAATATTTGATAATCAATCAATTAAGTAGCAGAATAGTATTGTTTTTTTACCTCTCCCTTTTGCGCCTCTTTTCTTTCCAATCGACTCTTGGGAGGGATGATGGGTTGTGCGCTGTGGCCTTTTAATAAACGTAATTTTCGGGTTTGAGTCTATTATCTCTTCTTGTAGCTCTGCGATAAAGTGCAATAAATTGCTAATCAGTGGCGAACTTAACTCCTTGGAGGATACATCTTTTAAATGGGAGGGTAATTGCATCTATTCTCGAAGAATGGAATAAATAACTTTTGGTTACCTCCAACTATTGATAAGTTACCTTTTAATACCATGAAGTATCTTATTGTGAATGCGATAGGTATTCTTGCCTAAGGTCTTCCGAAGAACGAAGTTCTCCCTCTGTACTAGCTACCAAAGTGGCTACCGTAGCATCGCCTGTGACGTTTACCACTGTTCGGCACATATCTAGTATTCGATCTACCGGAAATATTATTGCGATCCATGCTGGATTTAATCCTACGGATTGTAGAACAATGATTAACATCACCAATCCTGCGCTGGGTACTGCTGCAGCACCTATTGATGCTAATGTTGCAGTAAGTACAATAGTTAATTGCTGACTTATAGAAAGTTCAACCATATGAAGTTGTGCCATAAATAACACTGCCACCGCTTGCATAATACTCGTTCCGTCCATATTCACTGTAGCTCCTATCGGAAGAACAAAACTTGTAATATTTTTAGATACACCCATATTATCTTCTACACATTCCATAGTGACAGGGAGGGTAGCGGCGCTGGAGCTTGTGGAAAAGGCCATTAGTTGAGCGGGGCTCATATTTCTAAAGAATTTTTTGTAGCTCATATCTTTTACCAAAAGAGAGAGAACTATAGGGTAAAAGACAAACGCCATGAACGCAAGTGCTATAAACATGGTGATGGAGTAAGATCCAAGACCAATAAATATTTCTAATACCTCGCCTGGAGAATTAGCCATCTTTGCAATCACTCCTGCTAACAAAGCGAATACAAAATATGGGGCTACTTTCATGACAGAATCTACCATCTTCAAAAAAATCTCATTAGTACTATTGATAAAGTCAACTACAGGTTTGGTTCGATCATTTGGAAGGGCGGCAATGGAAATACCAAAGAAAATAGCAAAGAATATCACCTGTAACATTAAACTATTATTGGAGATAGAGAATACAATATTTTCGGGAACCATATCCACTAAAAATTGTAAAGGGGAAGCTTCCTTGTTGCTTTCGGCATTTTTCTGCATCACCTCAACCTTTTCGTTATCAACTACTTGTGAGCTGCCAGATACCTCTGACACAACATCTTTATAAGTAGGATCTTGGAGAAGATTTTTATTGTCTTTTATTTCTATATTTTCTTCATTGGCCCATAATTCGTAGGAAATTCTGTTTTTTATTCTCTGTCTTTCTTCAAGATGCGTCCCAGGTTTTACTGCGTTTACAAGAACCAATCCTACTGTTACCGCCAGAATGGTGGTGATCAGGTAAAATCCAAGTGTTTTTCCACCCATCTTTCCCAATTTTGAAATATCGCTTAAGCCACTTATTCCGCTGATAATTGAAAACAAAACAAGTGGGACAGCAATAAATTTCAGAAGTCGAATGAATATGGTGCCAAAAGGATCAATCCAATTGATAGTAAATTCATTCCAACCTACTGCACTGGAAATGAAGGCATATACGATCCCGGCGATAAGACCAATGATGATTTTAGTATGTAAAGGCAAATTCTTCATGAAAGTGATTTAATGACCGTTGAAAGACCTTTGACTCCGTAATTTATTTGTTTGAGCCAATAATGAAAAATCTGCAAAGACAATGGCGGACATCGCCTCCACTATGGGCACAGCTCTTGGTACTACGCATGGATCATGCCTACCTTTTCCTTGAATGGTCACCTCATTTCTGTCCATATCTACGGATTGTTGATTTTGCATGATGGTGGCAACCGGCTTAAAGGCAACATTAAAATAAATATCAGCTCCGTTGGATATTCCACCTTGAATACCTCCTGAGTGATTCGTTTTTGTAAAAATTTTATCATCTTTCATCAAAAATTCATCGTTGTGTTCCGACCCCTTCATTTTCACTCCCTCAAATCCGCTACCGTACTCAAATCCTTTGGCTGCATTTATTGAAAGCATAGCCTGACCTAAAATAGCATTTAATTTTGCGAAGATAGGTTCACCCCAACCCACAGGTACGCCCTGTATCACTCCAGATACGACTCCTCCAATAGTGTCTCTCTCCTTTCTAACTTTATCGATATATTCGAACATTTCGGCTGCTTTCTCTGGATCAGGACACCTTACCTTATTTGCATCTATCTTGGATAGATCCAGTTCGTGGTAGGTTTTGTTCAGCTTCAGTTCACCCACTTGAGATACATAAGCCCTGCATGTAATACCTTGCTTTTCTAAAATCTGTTTTGCGATGGCTCCAGCAGCAACCCAACCTGCGGTAATCCTTGCCGAACTCCTACCACCTCCCCGGTAGTCACGTATACCATATTTTTTCTGATAGGTATAATCTGCATGAGAGGGTCGATAAATGTCTTTAATGTGATCATAATCTTTGCTTTTTTGATCTTTATTATGAATAATGATCGTGATAGGTGCCCCTGTTGACTTTTCCTCAAAAACACCAGAATAAAACTCAAAAGCATCTGGTTCTCGTCGTTGGGTGGTAATCTTGGATTGACCTGGTTTTCTTCTATCCAGTTCTTTTTGAATAAAATCTTTATTTAAGGTGATGCCGGCAGGACATCCATCTATCACAACGCCTACGCCGCATCCATGAGATTCTCCAAAAGAAGTAACCCTAAAAATTTTTCCTAATGTGTTGCCCATAAAATCTATGCTATCTTCTTAAACAGCAGATAGGTTGAAAGGCTAAGAATAGCTACGATCAAAATATTGGCGAAAATAGTCAACCAATTATTTCCATTGATGGGCTTTAGCGAATTATCTGCATTATCAATGCGATCATAAAAATCCCCAAGGTCGTTTGAAGCGATAGATAGATTTTTTCTACTGCTACCTGTTACAGTCACACTTAATTCAGATTGAAGCGTATCGTAGCTTTCAATTTCGGGATTGAAAAAAATCCAAGAGAAATAATCGGATAAATCATATTCACCTGGTTCATTGGGAATGACATAAAAGTTATAAGTTTTAGTGCCTCTAACTCTTCCATTTGATCTTGTGATATTCTGTTTTACGTCCGGAGCATAGAAGTCAAAATTGCTTTCCTCCGGAAGTATAGGTGCTTCTATAGATGAAATATTCCCCTCACCGGTGATGCTAAAATCATAATTAAAACTCTGACCAGTCGCCAAATTATCTGTACTAATCGTTTCATCCAATCTATAATTTCCAACTGCAACCATTTCTTTGAAAGGGTGGGCAGGAAGTTCTTTCACTTTCACTGTTTTTTTTCTTGAATAAAAAGTTTCGTAGTCTTCTTGTCTGTTTCTTCCGAAGAAGGATGGATTTTTTGCTACTTTATATTTAATCATCTTTAAGCCTACAGAAGGAAACTCAATATCCTGAACGGTAAGTGGATAGTATGCTGTTTGGTAAATCTTATAGCGTGTATATCCTCTGCCATTAATCTGAACCGGATCGCCTACAATCTGATCAATACTAAAGTTTTCTTCCCAGCAGTTAGATGGCTTTACTTTTTTCACAATCTCAGTGATTTGATTGGAAAGGTCGTAAAATCTCATTTCGGCGCGGTTTGATTCTGCCACATAAAATGCAAGAGTAGCAGTAAAACCCTCTCCAAGGTATACTTCTTCTTTATCTACAGACAATGCTGCGAATGCATCTGCTTTTATATCAATGAATTCTGTTGGCCTATTTCTCTTACCAAAAAAACTATCAAAAGGATCATGACCAAACGCATTGTTTCTAGATGGTCTTTCTACTGCATCCCCCACTTTGATTTGCGCTCCTTGAGATTGAACTTTTTTGCCGTTTATGGTCATGGTAAAAGGATTTAGTAGAAAATCTCCCTGTTCAGTAGCCTGGTAATTTTGAGTGAGGCTTTGTGTAGAAGACATTCGTCCATTGACGTAATTAGTAGTGGTAGATGAAGAGGTTCCTCTTTTGATAAAACCGTCAATAGTAGGGAATTCACTATACTGTTTTAACCTATCATTTTCTACCTGGATTGTAATCGTGAAATATTGATTCAAACCTATCTGATTCCTCCCTAGTTTGATTGATGCTTCTTGAGCATGGAGAAAACAAAATGCTGATAATAAAATTGCTAACCCCAAACCTGTTTTTCTCGTAAAATCCATTACAACCTATATTCTTTGAAACTGATATAATTCAGAACTCCAAAGTTAAAATGTTGATTTTAACCTTAACAACTATTCACATGTTAGAATATTTCAAAACGATTTTATCAAAAGTGAGTTTCGACAAGCGTTTATTCGAAAAGGAACTCAAAAAAGCGATCAAGTCGCTGGTAGATCATGAGGTGAATCTGTTGAGGGAGTGGTGCTACCAGAACTTTGGTCAGCAACACAGACCTATACTTAATGAGTGTTTTGCGAGCTAGAAAGAAACATCCCCTGACAACAGTCAGGGGTTTAAACATCCATTCACAGGGTCAGAAGTTATTCTTTAATGATATACTCTTAAGAAGTTAGCTAATCAAGCAGGAATACTGGGAGTTAAATAAAGGAACTCCTTAATCAAATTAATAACAGGATCGAATAAATTACTCACTCTCTACACATTTCCAGCTCCATTAATAAAATGACCACCTTCAAAAGTAGTAAACTAAATTCGCTGTAAACTCATAGGTGTTAACCATCGTATTGCCCAGGAGATTTTGATACTATTTTGTTTTCTTCATGAACTGTGAACTATTTTACTGACTTGGATAGGAAAAAACCACTCGATGCATGAACCAAAATGAAACTCCCCTCG
>JBCCLN010000117.1:0-12048 GCA_039026865.1 Bacteroidota bacterium
ATAATTTCAAAAACGTAGTTTACTGGTCGTAAATGAGGCTTTTGAAATTTTGAGTAACGAAGAGTTGGGTCAAAGGCGGGTTTTTCAAAGGATTCTACTATTCATACTGAATGATTTTTGATTACTCAATTTGAGTGACGATGTTGTCCTCTCATCCGAAATCTATTACTTCCTATTCAACCTGTTACCTCATCTCAATGAATAACACCCGAATTTTCCTATCTAACTAAAATGCAACTATTTGAAAATCAGGAGTTTACAAAACACACTTTTAGTCAACTATTTTTTATGTTACACAGCCGCCTCAGCGGTGCAATGTCTTGAAAATTCGGGCTAATTCATGAATACACCCTAATGTAATAGGATTAATCTATAGAAAATAGCTTTAGAATTAACAAGTCTGTCAAGGCTTGATCAACTAGAATTTATGCCCTGATTTCCAATTATAAATTTATTATGCATGCATAATAAATGCTATATTTATTGTGCTTACTTCTTGAACTCAATAGATCTATTATTATGAATTTCCACTTAAGTGAAGAACAACTAGCCGTGAGAGATGCTGCACGAGATTTTGCCCAGAAAGAATTGTTACCTGGAGTGATTGAGCGTGATACCAACGAACAATTTCCGGCGGAACAAATCAGAGCGCTTGGTGAATTAGGTTTTATGGGCATGATGGTTGATTCAAAATATGGTGGTAGCGCAATGGATACGGTGAGTTATGTATTAGCAATGGAAGAAATCTCCAAAATAGACGCATCTGCTTCCGTTTGTATGTCTGTAAACAACTCCTTGGTGTGCTGGGGTTTGGAAAAATATGGGAATGAGGAGCAAAAAGAAAAATACCTACGACCCTTGGCAAAAGGACAAAAGATTGGTGCTTTTTGTCTATCAGAACCAGAGGCGGGCTCAGATGCTACCTATCAAAAAACAACTGCGATAGATTATGGTGATCACTATATCCTAAACGGAACCAAAAACTGGATTACTAATGGAAACTCTGCTACATATTATATAGTAATGGCCCAAACTGATCCGGCAAAGCAACATAAAGGGATTAATGCGCTAATTGTGGAAAAAGGGGTGGAAGGGTTTATTGTGGGCAAAAAAGAGGAAAAACTAGGTATTCGGGGGAGCGATACTCATTCGCTTATGTTTCAAGACGTAAAGATTCCTAAAGAAAATCGAATAGGTGAAGACGGATTCGGTTTTAACTTTGCTATGAACACACTTAATGGTGGAAGAATAGGTATAGCTGCTCAGGCCTTGGGGATTGCTTCAGGAGCATTAGAGCTTTCTCTTAAGTATGCCCGGGAGCGAAAAGCTTTTGGTGTTGAAATAGCTAAACATCAGGCAATCCAATTCAAATTAGCAGAGATGGCCACGGATATTGAAGCTGCGCGATTGCTTTGTCTCCATGCCGCACAAAAGAAAGATGCGGGTAAAGACTTTTCTAAAGAAAGCGCTATGGCTAAGCTTTTTGCTTCTGACGTGGCGATGAGGCATACGGTAGAAGCGGTACAGATACATGGCGGGTACGGTTATGTAAAAGAGTTTCACGTAGAAAGGTTAATGAGAGATGCCAAGATTACTCAGATTTATGAAGGTACTTCTGAGATTCAAAAAGTTGTTATTTCCAGAGGATTATTGAAATAGTATAATAAAATCTTTCGCAAAACGAAGAGTTAGACCAAAAGGCAAGTTTTGCAAAGAATTCTAATAATGAATAGCAGACACGCCTATTCCCAATTAGGATTTACAGTTGTTTATTATTAGGTTTATCCAATTATTTGCCATTTTTTGAGAAGTAAATCTGTTTTAATCATAAATGGAAGACTATAACAAGATCATCGAATCTCTTCAAATTCGATTCATCAAGGCTAAAAAAATTAATATTTTAAAGTCAGTGACCATCGAAAACAACTATGAAGTAGAGAATTACTTATTATTAGTTACAAGTGGTGAAATAAGATTTGGAAAGGAAAAAGAAATTGCAAGGCAAGGAGACGTAATTTTTGTGCCCGGAGGAAGACTGATTTCTATTTCTTACGGATCTGGAAATCCAACTATCCTATCTAAGGATGATTTTCTTACTAACAAAGATCAATTTCTTAAATCAACCACAGGCAAGGTCTTAGAAGAAGAGCACTACAGCTACGTTGCATTTGATGCAAAGGCTTTTGACTCCGTAAATTTTTTCTCTTCGTTAGATATCCCCGCGTTCAAAATAGAGGAGAATTATAAAATGGCTAGCCTGATCAAGCAAATCAATGATGAGTCTATTGGCAATATGCCTGGAAAAGGTCGTATCATCAAAGTACTTACTGAAAATATGACTATAGAGCTCATTAGATATATCCTTGATAATAGTCTCTTTGTAGAAAAATTAGCAACTAATTCTACCTATTTTAAAGATCCAAGGTTGATTGATATTTTCACTTTTATCAAAGAAAATCTTTCTGAAGATCTCTCTAATAAGGTCTTAGCTAATGTTGCCAACGTATCAGAGGATTATGTGGGTCAATATTTTAAAATGCTTACAGGAATAAATCCACAGGATTATATAGAATATCAACGTATGGAAGCTGCTGTAAACCTATTAAGAACTTCTAAAAAGAGTATTCGGGATATTGGAAAAGAAGTTGGCTATAAAGACACCGCCTATTTTTGCCGTCGATTCAAAATGATGTTTGGTATTCCTGCCGGGAAAATGAGAAGAAGAGAATCTTTAATGAATGTATAATTCAACTTACTGCTTGCTTTTCTTTTTAGTACCCTCTTTTTCTTCCTCAAGTTCCAGTACCGTCTCCTTGAGAAAACGCGTAAGATATGGTGATATCAGCTCGCTAAGTTTGCCTAAACCAGGAAGAACACTTTTTTTCCTCCTCGCCTTTTTCTTTTTTTCCTTTTCCGCAGGACCAAGCTGAAAGAATGACCTGTAGATCCAATAACCAAAGAGTGTTAGCAATCCGCTGAGCAATGCAATTTTAGCTACGTTTTTTGCCGTGTTTCTAAGTTTTTCCTCACTTTTATCTAATTGAAATCTCAGCTTTTTCTCGCGCTCTTTTAGCTCCTGTTCCTTTTCACTAATTGTCCTCATCTCTAGCTCCTTCAGCAATTTTTAGAATTAATGATTCAAACCACCTTTGAATAACTTTCCTTTTCACTAAGATTAATACGATAATAACGATCACCAGGTAAAAGGCGCTGATTATGAAGAACCCCAGGTATGAACTGTTTAAATATTCATTGATAAGATGGGCAAAGGCGAAACTTAAAAAGAACAGAAAGAAAAAAGTGACGACTAAAGCAAAAGTAAGTGAGATAGCTCCTGAAAGTGCCTTTGCGATATTTATAATAGCCTTAAGCTTTAGTTGTTCCCCTTTTAATTCAACATATTGTATGATTTTATCTATTGTGTTGCCAATTACGTTCGCCATAGGTTAGCTGTAGTTTATCGCAAAGCTAATCCTCTGAGATTATTCCCCAGGTATCAGGCTTTTTCTCAAAACCCCGCGAAACATAAATAAGGGTAAACGGAAGCAAAAAAAAGGTAAAAAGAATATAGATAAACCCGACAATTCTAAGTTTGAGAGTGTATTCTCCCAACTTCTCAGCCAGGAAAACCATTACAGTTGAAAGGTAGGGGATCAGAATAACGATAAGTACTCCCGCTGTATTAAACAATAAATGAACTAAAGCAATCTCAACAGCTGCTTGAGATTGAAAGATGGCTGCAAGCAGAGCAGTAAGAGTGGTGCCAATATTTGCACCAAGTATAAATTGAAATGCGCGGATCAGCTTTACTTTTCCTGTGGCAACAAGTGGCACAATGAGGGAGGTAGTTAACGAACTTGATTGTGCAGCAGAGGTAATAAATAATCCCCAAGAAAAAGACTTTAAAGTATTTGAAAAGATGGTGGTTTCAAACTGTTTTTTCGCACGTCCGATAAGAATATTATATAGAAGTTTAGAGATGAATTTAATACATATGAATAGTAGAATTATTGCAAACCCTAACGTGAAAATATGATTAATATGTGAAATGAGCCAATTATTGATGGTATTAAAAAAAGCCGAAAAGCCGTACCCATCCCCCAAAAAAGAAGTGCTTTTTATAGAAAATTGATTGGCAATAATTTGACTGCAATTTTCTAAAACACGATACCTGATCTCTATTGGGAAAAAAATTACTACCATGATAATATTGAACAGATCATGTATTGTTCCCGCAGCAACAGCCTTTCTAAATTCATTTGTTTTAGTAATGTAACCCATTGATACAATGGTACTCGTTAAGGTAGTACCAATGTTCGCTCCTAAGACAATGGGTATTGCTCCCTCTAACGTTACGGTTTCAGAAGCAACTGCTGCAACAATGATGGTGGTGGTAGTACTGCTGCTTTGTAAGAGAGCAGTTGCAAGAAGGCCAATAAATAATCCAATGAAGGGGTTTGAAGTAGCGCTTACTACATATTGCGAAAATGAGAACCCAAACGAATTAATAGAGCTGATCATTAACATGATTGAAAAAAGAAAAAGAAGTACGGCGCCTAAAACGGCAAATACACTGATGTATCCTGGGTATTTCTTTTCTTTCTTGCTTTCTTCGATGTCGTTAGTTGTCAATACTTAAAATAGAGTAAATTACAAAATTACCTTTTAACCGTTAATGAATTTATTGTATAAAGTAAAGTAATTGTTATACCCGAAAAATTCGGGTGTTATTTATTGAGATGAGGTAACACGTGGAATAGGAGGTAATTGATTTTGAATGAGAGGACAAACATCTTTCCTCATATTTGAGGAATCAAAAATCCTTCAGTATGAATATTAAACTGCTGTAAATCAATTACTTGAATTAACCCGCCACTATTGTGGTGAATAATCTAGGTTATACTAATGTTTTATGTTGTTGAGATCACTGTTAATAAAAAAATAACGTGAACGCGATCAAAACTTCATAGTTTTGCGCACTGCTAAAATCAAATAGTAGTATACATGACTGAAGTTGAAATAATCATGTATTTAGGTTTTCTCATGGCTGCTTATTCTGTCGTGGGAAATGACGTTATTCAAACATTAGGAACATTTCTAAGCTCAAATGAAAGTCGCCCTTGGTGGCTTCTTGCGCTTTTTGCAAGTACACTTTTAACTATAACACTTGTTTATGGCTGGAAACTGAACAATGGCGATGTAAGCTATGGACGATTGATTGGAGATGGTGGTTTTGAAAACCCGAGATACAAAAATCCTCAAGATGAAGAATCTTTTGGATGGCCTTATCTGCTTCCTCCGATCATCCTTTTTCTACTTACACGAATAGGAATTCCGGTAAGTACTTCATTCATGATCCTTACCTTTTTTAGTGCAAAAAACTTGTATGACATGGTAATAAAGTCAATGTCGGGATATCTCGTCGCCTTTTTTACTGCCGTTGTGCTCTATGCTCTTATTGCCAAGACGATAGAAAAGAAGTTTGCTGAAAGCAAAGCCACCTTATTGGAGATCAAAGGCTGGACCATCGCACAGTGGTGTTCTACCGGATTTCTGTGGAGCCAGTGGTTAATTCAGGATTTTGCAAACATTTATGTATATCTATCAAGACAAATAAATCTGGTCACCCTCGTTAGCACTATTGCCGTGTTTTGGATATTAATCGGTTACATTTTTTATTCTAAAGGAGGTGCGATACAATCTATTGTAAAGTCTAAAACAAATACACAAGACATTCGGTCAGCCACCATTATAGATCTCATTTTTGCAATTATCTTGTTTTTCTTTAAAGAGCTCAATAACATTCCTATGAGCACGACCTGGGTATTTCTCGGCCTCCTTGCGGGAAGAGAAATTGCAATTAAGTATGTCGGATATCGGTCAATTTCTAATGAGACACTTAAGGACCTGGGAAAGGATTTAGGAAAAATCTTTATCGGCTTAGGTATTAGTATTGGTCTGGTTTTCTTGCTTAAATTATTGATTTGATGTGAGAAGAGTTGAGTTCATTAATGGCTAAGAAAGCCATTAAGCCCATTCCAATTTTTAGCGCATTCTCATCGATATTAAAGGTAGGCGTATGTACTCCTGAGGTTATTCCAAGTGCTTCATTTCTGGTGCCAAGTCTATAGAAACATCCTGGGACTTTGTGAGTGTAAAATGCAAAATCCTCCGCGGCCATCCACAAATCAAGTGCTAGTACATTTTCTTCACCCATATAAGCTTTCGCGGCATCGATGTTTCTCTCCGTATATTCTTCATTATTTATAACAAATGGATAACCGGGCGCAATATCTATCTGACATGATCCGCCCAGAGAAGAAGCAATAGAAGAAGCAATATTTTTTATTTTTTGTAGCGCTTTTTTTCTCCACTCTTCATCAAATGTTCTAAAAGTACCATCAATTCTTACTTCATTGGGAATGACATTGTTCATATTTCCTCCTTCTATCTTACCAAAAGAGAGAACAGAGGGAATTTTAGGGTTAGCCATTCTACTTACGACCTGTTGAAGCGCGACTAAAATCTGACTTGCAATGGCAATAGGATCGATGAAGTTTTCGGGCATTGCCGCATGACCTCCTTTCCCCCTTACCGTAAGATAGATTTCGTCTGCACTTGCCATGTATTTTCCTTTTCTAAAGCCAACCTTACCTTCGGGAATTAACGGCATCACATGCTGTCCGAGAATGAAAGAGGGAGTCGGGTTTTTTAGCACTCCTTCCCTGATGAGAATGGAAGCTCCGCCAGGGGATTTCTCTTCCGCAGGTTGAAATATGAACTTAACAGCGCCTTTAAACTCATCAGTCAATTGTGAAAGAATTTTGACTACTCCAAGGAGACTTGCCGTGTGAACATCATGACCACAGGCATGCATTACGCCATTATTCGTAGATTTATAAGACACATCATTTTGCTCAAGAATTGGAAGCGCATCTATATCGGCTCTCAGAGCGATGGTTTTACCATTTTCTCTTCCGTTAATGATAAAAGTGATTCCTGTTTGCCCTATTCTCTTTGTAGAGGCTATCCCAAATTCTTTAAGTTTTTTTTCAATATATCTCGCAGTACCGTATTCTTCATACGAAAGCTCCGGATGAGCATGTATGTGCCTCCGTATATTGAGAATATCTTCAAAATATGTTTCTGACAGGGACTTAACTTTTCCTATCAAATTACTCATAAGATATCAGGAGTCTTTCCGGAATTAGAAGCGCTCTAGGGAATTCTCGTTTTACCTCATTGTAAACTCGGTTTGCCTCAAGTCTATCTATAAATTGTCCTCCTCTCACTCTGAAATTAGGTTGACGATAAGTAACTTTTGCATCTAAATCAGGAAAGAACTCCGTCATTTTAGACTCAGCTTCATTTGCATCATTCCTATTAGCTCCGGAGTATACTTGAATCGTATAGCCATCGACATACCTACCTTCTATGTTTTGCTGATAGGCAATCTTGGCTATACTGTCCAGTTCCGTTCCAATATGACCGGTCAACGGAGTGTATTTTTCAGCTTGGACCGAATAGGCTGTTTTTTCAGCTTCATTGTTTTCTATGGTATAAGGAAACCGATGGACACTTAAATCCTCATGGTAGCGTCCGGAGGAAGAAGGAGTTGCAGCTTTGCATGCTGCTAAAATTAGCAATATAATCAGTCTATGAGTACGCATTTATTGTTTTTGATATCTTCTTCAACTGTCTTGTATTTCACATCTTTTTTCACAGATCCATCAACATACTGTACGTTCACGCGCTGGTTTCTGCTAGCAATTTTTTGGGATTGCGCAGGTTGTATTTGTTTTTGTACGGGTGGCCTATTTCCTTCTGGTCCGGCTAGTGCGGATCTGCTTTCTTCTTTTTGCTCTCTGTAGTTTCTTGCAGTCCTCTGCGTTTGAGCCGCCTTCACATCATCTGCTTGTTCTACTGGAATTTCTGCTTTCATTAAAAATGAAATAGTGTCTTCATTTACCCTTCCAATAAACCGTTTAAATAGCTCAAATCCTTCAAACTTATAGACTAAAAGCGGGTCTTTTTGTTCATATTGTGCGTTTCTAACGCTTTGCCTCAAGTCGTCCATGTCTCGAAGATGTTCTTTCCAAAGCGTATCAATTATGGCCAACGTGATCATTTTCTCCATTTCTTTAATGACTTCCTGGCCGTCGGTATGCACTGCTTTCTTTAAATTGACTGATGTTCCAATTTGCTTTTTACCATCCGTGAATGGAACCAGGATATTTTCGAATGTGGCGCCTCTGGTCACTTCCAATTGCCTCAAAATTGGAAGTGCCTTATCCTTAATCAGTTGATTTTTTTGATGATAATTTTGGACAGCTGCATTGTACAAGTTTTCTGCTATGGTATTTTCATCCGTTTTTTCCAGTTCTTCTCTGGTAATGTCAAAATCGAGACCCAGTATAGAAATGGCGTTAAGTTTAAAGCTGTCTAGATCTGCTTGTCCTTTAGCATTGAACACAATATCCTCGCAGGTCTCATATAACATATTTAAGATATCCAGCTCCAGTCGATCTCCGTACAGCGCATTTCTTCTTCTCCTATAAATCACCTCTCGTTGACTGTTCATCACATCATCATACTCAAGGAGATTTTTTCGTATCGCAAAGTTGTTTTCTTCTACTTTCTTCTGCGCCCTTTCTATAGATTTGGTAATCATTCCATGCTGAATGACTTCCCCTTCTTGTAGTCCCAAACGATCCATAATTCTTGCTACTCTATCTGACATAAAGAGTCGCATTAAATTATCTTCCAAGGAAACATAAAACTGTGAAGAGCCTGGATCCCCTTGCCTTCCTGACCTACCTCTCAATTGACGGTCTACACGTCTTGATTCATGCCTTTCTGTACCGATAATAGCCAATCCGCCCGCCTCTTTCACTTCTGGTGAGAGCTTGATATCTGTCCCTCTCCCTGCCATGTTGGTCGCGATAGTGACTGTCCCTGGTTTACCTGCCTCGGCAACCACATCTGCCTCTTTAGCGTGCTGTTTTGCATTGAGTACTTGATGCTTTATGTTCCTGATCTTTAACATTCTACTAAGAAGCTCTGAAATTTCCACGGAGGTGGTGCCCACTAAGACAGGTCTTCCTTGTTTGGTAAGTTCTACCACTTCTTCTGCTACTGCATTGAACTTTTCACGAATCGTCTTATAGACTTTATCATGCTCATCTTTTCTGGCAATACGTTTATTGGTTGGTATCACCACTACATCTAGTTTATAGATATCCCAAAACTCCCCTGCTTCTGTTTCTGCCGTTCCGGTCATCCCGGCGAGTTTATGATACATCCTGAAATAATTCTGAAGAGTGATGGTGGCGTAGGTCTGAGTAGCATCCTCAACTTTTACATTTTCTTTGGCTTCAATGGCTTGATGCAACCCATCAGAATACCTTCTCCCTTCCATGATACGACCGGTCTGCTCATCCACAATCTTTACTTTTCCATTCATTACTACATATTCGGTATCTTTCTCATACATGCAGTAAGCTTTCAAAAGCTGGTTTACAGAATGTATTCGTTGGCCTTTGGTGCTGTAATCTCTTATGATCTGTTCTTTTTTTCCTAGTTTCTCTTTTTCTGCAAGGGCTTGATTTTTTTCTAATTGGGCAATCTCCGTTCCGATATCCGGTAAGATAAAAAAGTTAGAATCTTCCCCTTCTTTGGTAATTAAATCGATGCCCTTTTCGGTAAGATCTATGCTATTGATTTTTTCATCTATGGTAAAGAGGAGTGGCTCATCTGCTTCTGGCATTTTCTTTTGATTATCTGCCAAGTAAGTATTTTCTGTTTTCTGTAAAAGTTGTTTAATGCCTGTTTCACTTTGAAACTTTATTAACGGCTTATATTTGGGCAGTCCCCTAAAAGCTCTAAAAAGAGAAAGTCCCGCATCTGTTTCATTTCCTTCCTTGATTAATTTTTTTGCCTCGTTTAGATAGTCACTCACTAATTTTCTTTGTGCATCTACCAGTCTCTGAATCCGAGGCTTAAGGTCGTAAAATTCATGTTCATCTCCTTTCGGAATAGGACCGGAAATGATCAGAGGCGTTCTCGCATCATCTATCAATACTGAATCAACTTCATCGACCATCGCGTAGTGATGTTTTTTCTGTACTAATTCCTCCGGACTTCTGGACATATTGTCTCTTAAATAATCAAAACCAAATTCATTATTGGTGCCATAGGTGATATCTGCTTGGTAGGCATTTCGTCTTTCTGAAGAGTTTGGTTGATGATTGTCAATACAGTCTACTTTTAATCCATGAAATTCAAAAAGAGGAGCGTTCCATTCTGCGTCTCTTCGGGCGAGATAGTCATTAACAGTCACAATGTGAACCCCTCTCTCGGCTAAGGCATTGAGATATGCCGGTAGGGTAGCAACCAAAGTCTTTCCTTCTCCGGTAGCCATCTCCGCAATTTTGCCCTGATGAAGAACTACTCCACCTATTAGCTGCACGTCATAATGAACCATATTCCATACTACTTCATTTCCGGCTGCAAGCCATTTATTGAGCCAGATGGCTCGATCACCATCTAGCTCTACGTTTGGTTTTTTAGCAGCAATCTCTTTATCATGCAGAGACGCTTTGACAACAAGTTTTTCATGCTCTGCGAAGCGACGAGAAGTCTCTTTTACAACGGCAAATGCTTCCGGAAGTAGCTCTAGAAGCACTTTTTCCAATTCTTCATCCCGCTGGTCTTCTAGCTTATCAAGATGACCAAAGAGCTCTTCTTTCTCTTGGACATCCAGGGTAGGGTTGGTTTCAACTTTTTGATGGAGAGTGGTTATTTGGTCATCGATGCCTTTTAATTTTTCCTTGATCGCATCTTTTAATTCTGTAGTCCTGCCTCTCAATGTATCATCAGATATATCTCTCAGTTTTTCGTACTCCGTATTGATTTTTGAAACATATGGATAAAGCCCTTTTAGATCTTTTTCGGTCTTTGTGCCACCAAAAATTTTTGCGAGTCCTTTCGTTAGTGCGTCTAACATATGATCTATTTTATAAACTACTGATTTAAACTAAAGAAGGTAGCTTAAATTTAACAATGGTTTCTGTTAAGCAGGTCAGATTTGAATAGTTCCTTCAAAGACTTTAGCAGCAGGTCCTGCTAACCAGACGTCTTTAAACATATTTCCATGCTTTAAAAAAAAGACTTCAAGAACTCCACCCTCTGTCTCCATTTTCACCGGGCTTTTATATCCTAACTTACCAGCCAAAATACCTACAGCCGTAGCCCCGGTCCCACAACTTAATGTTTCATTCTCTACGCCTCTCTCATAAGTCCTAACTTTAATTGAATCATGCGAAAGTTGCACAAAATTGACATTTGTGCCATTTTGACTGGCATATGTGCTGGAATACCGAATGTTTTTGCCTTTTCGGATAACGTCCTCTTTCTTAACATCCTCGGAAATAACTATGTAATGTGGAGACCCGGTATCTACATACCACTCTGTGTCAGAAAGTTGATCCGGTTCAGGAATATCAAAAAGTTTAAAATGGATTAAGCCGTTCTCTTGTTTAATTTCATGAATGCCATCTGTGGCCTCAAATCTGGCTTTTTGGGATATGATTTCCAGATCTTGAGCAAAAGAAAAACCACATCTCGATCCATTTCCGCAAAGACTCTGCGAGCCATCCGCATTGAAATAAATCATCCGGTAATCTAGTGTTGGGTGTTTTTGGATTAGAATCAAACCGTCACTACCAATGCCGAAATTTCTATCACAGAATCTTTGAATTAAACCCGGAACTGATGGAAACGTCAACTCTCTATCATCGATTAATATGAAATCATTTCCCGTTCCCTGGTATTTATGAAAATCAACCTTCATATTATCTCGGATTTAAGCGGGAGACCAACAGAAAACCTTGGCTTTGGCAGGGAATTATCTTACCTTGATAATTTTTCTTTAATTCTAGCGGCTTTTCCTTTCCTACCCCTCAGGTAATAGAGTTTTGCTCTTCTGACTTTCCCTTTTCTTAGCACTTCTATTTTTTCGATGTTTGGTGTGAGAATAGGGAAAATCCG
>JBCCLN010000118.1:0-12046 GCA_039026865.1 Bacteroidota bacterium
CGAAAAACACGCTACTGAATCCTACAACATAGTTTTTTTTAGCAAAAGAATGAATTGAACCTATTTTATACTTTGGAATTTATTTTTCAATTTTTTTAGAAATTCATCTGAATTTTGAATGAATCGAAAGTGAACCAGTGACTCTATTGCTTTATTGTTAAAATCTCTCAAAGAGATTCAATGATTATTTGCACATCGAAATCTCAAAAAAACACGCTATATGAGCTAAAAACATCTTTTTCTTTCAAAAGGTACTGTTTTCTTAGAGACACTATGTACAAAGCGATAAGAAGTGAAAAAAGGAGCAATCCATGAAAGAAAAGCTTCATGCTTTATTCACTGAAGATCTTTCTGCTGTCCGAGACCGCCTATTTAACCCGCATTATTCACCACAACTAGTGGCGGGTTGATTCAAGTAATTGATTTACAGTAGTTTTGTATTCATACTGAATGATTTTTGATTCCTCAAATTTGGGGAACAATTTTGTCATCTCATTTAAAATCAATTACCTCCTATTCAACGTGTTACATCATCTCAATGAATAACACCCGAATTTTTCCATCTAACTAAAATGCAACTATTTGAAAATCCGGCACTTAAAAAAATGCTTTTAGTTAGCTGTTTTATGTTACATAGCCGCCTTAGCAGTGCAATGTCTTGAAATTCGGGTTAAAAAAGGGGGGACCAAACGAATAGATAAGGTATGGGAGCGTATGGGCAGGAGGAGGGAAAGACACAAAAATGTATCGGGCCAATACAACCTATCGGTCGAAGAGGAGGAGGGAAAAGCCACCAAAATCACCTGGGAAAGAAAAGCCAGCCCCCAACCGAGCAAAACAAGACAAAGAGGGAGGGGTATATTTTATCCGCGCCAACTACCAAAACCATGGATGAAAAACAACGTTGGGATATTTATAACACCATCAGAGGAGTGGAAAGTACATTTAGGTGTTTAAAGACAGACCTCAACATCCGTCCTGTTTATCATCAATCCGTCCTGTTTATCATCAAAAAGATGAACGTATTGAGTCTCACATCTATCTCACCGTCCTAGCCTTTCAACTGGTCCATACTATTCGATACCTGCTCAGTAAGAAGGACATTCATCATGACTGGCAGAATGTGGTCAGGATTCTACCCGCTCTTTAAATCTCCACTTCAGATAGTCTAGGTAGAGGTAGGTTTTGGAAAGATCCAGATGCAATAGGTCATTGATTTCTTGCATATTAATCTAGCACATTAACCATCTGAACAATAACCAGGCTTAAAGATGCCAACCCACTTGTAATTCCCAATATTTCTCCCGGCGTAAGTTTTCTTCGCTCTGGTCTTTGTGGCACAAAAATGTCCGCTCCTGGTTCAACAGATGGAAATACTTTGAAAAACAGCAATTTTTTAGTTCTTTTTGCTCTACCGTTTGCATAAACGATATAGGATCTTTTTGTTTGGGCATTATCAGAAAAGCCACCGGCCAATGAAATATAGTCCCTGAAATTAGCTAACCTATCAAACATGATTCTTGTAGGATAAAGTACTTCCCCTCTTACTCTTACTGTTTGTAATTCTTTGGGAATGCTAATCACATCTCCGTCTTCAAGGATAATATTATAATTAGATTTTGGTGATTTAAGCGCTTTATCCAACTGAATCCCTATTGCTTCTTTTTTAGCAAGCAACTCAGTATTTAATTGATCCACAGAATCCCGTTGGATTAACCCTTCTAGCTGTTGTTTCCTGTAGAAATCCCCTTCATCTGTACTGGTCGTTTCTATGGTTCTTTCTTCTTCCACCTCTTCCTCTTCTTCCTGATTCAGATTCAAATCGCGAATTAAAGATGCGCCTTCAGGATATGCATAAAATGTTAACCCACCTGCTCTTCTTATGAGATCTGTAAGTCTATCCTCCTCCGTTTCCAGGGCGTAAAATCCTGGCCTCATCACTTCTCCTTCAATTTTTATCGACTTTTGAGTACGAAAAAGTGCAGAAGCTTTAATGGTCACTAAATCAAAGGCTTTCAGTTCAAAAGTAGAAGCGGAATCATTCAGGCTTAAATTTGAATTGATCTTAAAATCAAAAATCAATGCCGTTTTAAAATCCTTAGAATCTTTACTTACTCTTCTGGCCACCTCTACTTTTGATGTATTGGCACTTGCGAGTAACCCCCCAGAGATGGTGATAAGGTCTTCTACAGTCATGCCTTCCACAAAAGGATAATCCCCTTCATTCCTAATCTCACCTAATATTGAAACTGTCTTTCTTTCTTCTATATCCAAAATAGATGGGATTTTCACTAAGTCTTCGTTTCTAAGCTGATAATCTGACTTTCCGGATAACACCGACATTAAATCAAAAGATTGATTGGATAAACTCAGATCATTTTCTAGCCTGATGATATTTCCACGTTCTAAATATGCATCCTTACTAAGATTGGAGATACTCAGAAGTTCAGAAAGCTTCATATTTTCTTTAAGCTCATAAAAGCCTGGTTGTTCTACAGCACCTTCTATCTTTACCCGATTTCCATAAGTATCTGACATTGCAACAACGTAGATTGAGTCACCATCATACAGGGATACCTTATCATACTCTGCTTTACCAAAAGTTTTTAAGGATTTTGCTCTCCCATTCGATCTAAAAAGGGTCACATTATCAGTATAGCCTATCGCGGTTGCTCCCCCAGAAAAGCCCAATAAATCGGAGTAGTGTTCTCCTTCTAGAAATTCGTAAACAGCAGGTTGCTTTACTTCTCCCGCATAAACAACCCTGTTTGCGTAGGTTTTTACCACTATGACATCACCTTCTTGGAGTGGGGGATTTCCTAAAATGTCTCCTTCAAAAAAATATTTATAGATATCAAGTGTTGCTATTCTCTCTCCTGATCTGATGATATCTATTTGTCTCATGGAGCCATTTTCATCAGGACCTCCGGCTTCATACAGCGCATTAAAAGCAGAGGAAAAAGATGAGAGCGCGTAGGTTCCCGGTCTCTTCACATTTCCTACTACGTTTATTTTAATCGTGCGAATATCTCCAATTGATAAGTCCATAAATGTATTAGGACGAGATCCTTTTAATCCAGAATAAATAGAAGATAGTTGATTGAATACCCTACTCCTAGCGGTTCGGATAGGGACACCTCCCAAGCTGATCGGACCTACACCACTAATCAATATTTTACCATCTGGTGAGATCGTTTGCTGATAAGTAATTTCCGATGCGCCGTATATATCTATGATCACTTCATCACCAGGGCCTAAAACATAACTTTCGGGAGTTGCAACATTCGTTGGTGATTCGAAGGTTAATGCGGATTCGAAAATCTTAGCTCCAAAAATTGGAAGCTTTTCAGTTTCTAATGAATCTGGTGTAATGAGATTATCGAAAAATAGTACTTTGTCTTCTATTTCGTAATTACCTCTTATTCGATTCTCATTCGCAATTATTCCCTGATCTGTAGTTTCTCCTGTCTGAACCTTCAAAATTCTTTGTCTTAGTTTTGAAATTTGCGAAGATGACATCCCGCGTTGGCGTGCTAATAATTCCAGCTGTTCCATTGTAAGTCCAGATTCTTGGACTCTGACCATATATGCTTCGATCTGAGCATCTGAAAGATCATCAACATTTAATTTTGAAAGATCATCAATATCCTGAGCATATGAGAAAGAAAAGACAGCAAGAAAAAAGAGTAGAACTACTCTAGAGATGGATCTCCGCATAGTTTGGTTTTCAGTTTGGAGACGTAAAACTATAAAGGATGGCTTTAAGAAGTTCTCTTTATTGACGGATATCCTTGAAGAATTAAGAAAACCAAGACATCTGCCTCTTTCTATAATTCCTCTGTGAATAAATACAGTCAGTTGACTTCCATTATCTAGCTCTATTATTTTTTGTAATCGTCTACATTTATCGACCTCTTTCTTTCACAATCAGCCTTGAATTGTTTCTATTCCTTATGTCTAACTTGACCCGCATTATTCACCACAAATAGTGGCGGGTTGATTCAAGTAATTGATTTACAGTAGTTTTGTATTCATACTGAATGATTTTTGATTCCTCAAATTTGGGGAACGATTTCGTCCTCTCATTCAAAATCAATTACCTCCTATTCAACGCGTTACCTCATCTCAATGAATAACACCCGAATTTTTCCATCTAACTAAAATACAACTATCTGAAAATCATAAACTTACAAAAGACACATTTAGTTAGCTATTTTATGTTACATAGCCACCTAAGCGGCGCATGTCTTGAAATTCGGGTTAAAACATCGCTTACCTAGACAATATGATCCAACAAGACACTATGATCTCCTTTCTCAAACTCTCCCATTTTCCTTAATCTTCCTTTCTTCGGATCAGAGTAGCATTCGATTCTTTCGTTGACTATTTCTACAAACCCCAGTAGACCGGAATATTCGCTGATGCGTACCCATGTAGCTTTCAAATTAGGTATGCATAAGATGTCTCTGCTACTTCAATAATGGCTCGTACCTCTGCAAGATTAGGATGTTTCAAGGTGTAGTTGTCTTTCTTGAATTTTAAAATTGGAATATCTGGTTCGGGTTCATTTTCGTTATCAATTTTTACCGGATATTGTACTTTAATAATGGCTTCGTCTCTTAAAAAAGCTGATTGAAAAGCAGATTAAGATTCTCAACGATTCCTTGCATGTTTGCTTCCAATTCATTTTTAAATCTCTCTATGAATCAATTCTAAGCGAATAGTGGATTTCAAAATCCCTACTTCGGCCATTTTATAATATTCACCAACTGTAATGGATCTTTTTTTGAAACCTCAGTCATCATTTTAAATTTCTGTATCATCTAAAGGGCACCTCTAAAGAGCTTATCACGTAAGCGTTTCGAATACATCTCCCAAATCAACTAATAAGCCATCTACAGCACTTGATTCAATTCTATCCGGATTTGCAAAAATCTTCCTTAGTTTAAATTCATTTCCTCTTAGATCAAAAACATCTACCAGCTGATCCGTTATATGAACAAGCCAGTATTCTTTCACTCCACATTCTTGATAAAGCTCATACTTATTTTGTGCATCCTTTTTAGAAGATGAAGGCGAAAGTATTTCAATAATTAAATCCGGGGCGCCTAAACATCCTGAATCATCAAGTTTAGCCGGATCACAAATAACACATAAATCTGGTTGAACAACAGTAGTGATCTGATCATCAGACACCCCACTCTCGAGAGGAAATCTTACATCAAATGGTGCTTCGTAAAGTTTGCAAGCCTTTCCTTTTAAGTAATTACCAATCTGCAATGTTATGTTCAGAGAAATTTCCTGATGGACTCTTTTTGGTGCAGGAGACATCTCGAATATCTTCCCTTTAATTAACTCCACTCGCTCTTTAAATCTCCAGGTGAGATAATCTGCATAGGTATAGCCTTTAGAAGGATCTAACTTTAATAGGTCATCCATTATCCAAAAATAAGTAGTTAGCCGTAGTCTAGCCTAGGAAGGCTAGGCTCAAATTACAGCAATTAACCAACCTGTTACTATCAAATCCAAGATCACCAAGAAAAAATGATGTCCAATATTTTTTGAACAGATAAAGGCCATATTTAACAATATAAAATAGTACTCCAGACCCGAAAGCTAGGAATATTTGAAAAATAAAAATTTCTTTGTCTTACTTCTTGAGGATACTTATAAAATTTTCAGTTTTGATTACCTACGTTATTTCAAATTTATTTTTTAGCATCTATGTTAACCCGCATTATTCACCACAGATAGTGGCGGGTTAATTCAAGTAATTGATTTACAGTAGTTTTGTATTCATACTGAATGGTTTTTGATTCCTCCAATTTGGGGAATGATTTTGTCATTTGTCATCTCATTCAAAATCAATTACCTCCTATTCAACGCGTTACCTCATCTCAATGAATAACACCCGAATTTTTCGGGTTAAGGCTATTATTTTGTATGTACTACCCATATCTACCAACTCCTTTCCTGAAACAAGTTCGGAGCAGGCTTTGCACAGTCTTGGTTCATCTTGTATAGGACGCGATAACGTCAGATATCTAAGTTTTCATATACTCAAAAATTAGCAAACCCCTGCAAATATACATCAGTCGCCAATGCTTACTCTTTCGCGCAGCCACAACCCCTCTGGAGTTTGTTGCCATGGATAAACCTTCTCTCCTGCTTCTATTGCAACTGTCAGTAAGTTTTCAAGAGGAGGTAAAGGACAAGTAAAATCTGCAAAATAGGCACAATAGGGATTATACGCTTTGTTGAAATCGATAGTAATGCGATCTGATTTACCGATCTCTAAATCTAAATATCTTCCTCCTCCATACGTGGTTTCACCACTGGTTTCATCACCAAATGCAATTAGATATTGATTTCCAAATCCAAGCGCTCTAAGAATAAGAATAGATTGTTGCTGACCATCAATTTTGAATTTTGCAATAGCAAATTTGAGATAGTTTGTGTTAGTTCCATCACTATTTCCTACAGTTACGATCTCTCTTTTCGTAAATCTCTCTAAAATTGCAGATACCTTATAGGATGGATCGGTTGGAAACACATTAACTTCTTGGTATTCTATTTTTTTTTGGACAAAAGGACTTGCTTCAGAGGTCCGAAAAAAGTTATGCTTATCTTCCCAGTACTTTTTTATTTCCTGTTCGTATCCGTCTCCTGATTGATTTAATTGAGATAAAATAACGGTAACTAATAAAAATAAAATAGATATGAATATCCAGATAATTCTTTTCATATCTAAAACATATTTGCGTCAGCAAAACTGAAAAATCCTGAATTTGTTATTATTATGTGATCTAACACAAAAATTTCAAGGACTCTTCCAGCCTCTCTTGTTCTTTTCGTGAGTTGAATGTCTTGTTCACTTGGATTTAGATTTCCACTTGGATGATTGTGGGCCAAAATAATACCAGAAGCTGATTCCTCTAACGCTCGCTTAAAAATGAGTTTTGTGTCGACTACTGTGCCTGACATTCCGCCTTTGCTAAGAAGTTCTTTTTTAATGACTTCATTATTTCTTTTTAAATGAATGAGCCAAAATTCTTCATAGTGTAAATCCATGAGATGACAATACATCAATTCGTATGCATCAGCAGAAGATGATATTTTAACTTTTTTGTTTGGTTCACTCTCTTTCCTTCGTCTACCTAATTCAAGGGCTGCCACAATACTAATGGCCTTAGCCTCACCAATACCTTTGAATTTTTGAAGATCTTTAATAGACAATCTTGCCAAATTGGACAGATCATTTTCACATTGATTAAGAATGTATTGTGAAAGTTCCACGGCTGTTTGTTCGCTATTTCCGGAACCTATTAAAATTGCAATTAATTCAGCATCTGAAAGTGTAGATTTTCCCTTTAGAAGTAGCTTCTCTCTTGGACGATCCTCTTCGGCCCAGCTTTTGATGGTTAATCGACTTTCCTGCATATAATGTAAAAGAAAAACCCTAAGCAATTATTTGCTCAGGGCTTAAGTATCTCTTTACGTTTATCATTAAAGGCTAGCTACATGTTTTGTAAGCTTGGATTTTAGGTTGCCGGCTTTGTTTTTATGTATGATGTTCTTTTTTGCAAGCTTATCGATCATAGAAGTAACCCGTACCAGAAGTTCTTCACCTTGTTTTCTATCGGTTGTGGTTTTCAGTCTTTTTATAAAAGTTCTAGTGGTTTTATGCTGGTACTTATTCCTAAGTTTTTTAGCTTCATTGCTTCTGATTCTTTTTAATGCTGATTTATGGTTTGCCATAATTCTTCTTAGATCTTCTAATTCGTAAAAACACAAAATTAGAATGTTTTTCTGATTTAAAAGATCTATTGAACCTGAATTTAAAGACTTTACCAAATCCCAGGTAACTTATGTGAGCTAACTTATTGATACTGCTAAGCAAAGCATAGGATCTTGATGGTTAAATAGAATAATACGGGTTTGCCCGACCTTACAAAGACTTGATGGTTGAAAACATGTAATTCTTTAAATACAAGTCATTTGATTCAATTGAACCACAGGTTTCTTTTTCAGAATGTTAATAAATCGTTACTATTCAGCTGCTTAAATAGATTGATTATCAAATATTTGGAAATTGGATTTTATTAAAATTATTTGATTTACTTAAAATTGAACAATCCATTATTTTATGAAAGTTTCTTTTTTAAGATGATTATTTTAATAATAGTCGAATCTATTTTTAAAATAATATTTTATCTAGACAGCTGAATAGTAACAATAAATCAAGGGTTACATCTCTTAATTCTTAACCGATAATAAATTACCAGAAACCTTAATCATCTGAAGGTTACCAAGGTAGAGTTCAGGATCCGCACGTTTCACATCCATCCGAATCATCCAATGAACACTGCGCAGTTGATCTTTGATCAGGCTGTAATTGTGCTATTTGGCCTTGCTGAGCATGAATTACTGCTTTTTTCGGTTGCTTCTGTTTTTCGTTCTCTACAGTAAACTTGATAGCATCTGTAGCAGCTTTCGTTCTCAGGTAGTACATTCCAGTCTTCAATCCTTTCCTCCATGCATAGAAATGCATAGAGGTCATCTTCCCAAAATTAGCATCTTGCAAGTGAATATTTAAGCTTTGGCTTTGGCAAATATATGCCCCTCTATCTGCGGACATATCAATGATTGTTTTTTGGGAAATCTCCCAAACGGTCTTATAACGTTCTTTAATATCTGCTGGAATCTCAGGAATATTTTGGATAGACCCATTTTCAACCTTGATTCGATTCATCATGCGCTCATCCCAAAGACCTAAGGTGATCAATTCATTCATCAGATACTTATTAATCACGATAAATTCACCAGACAGGACCCTCCTTAAATAGAGATTTGAAGTATATGGCTCAAAGCATTCATTATTTCCAAGAATCTGAGATGTAGATGCAGTAGGCATTGGAGCCAGGAGTAGGGAATTTCTTATTCCATGCCTTCTTACTTTTTGTTTAAGTTCTATCCAATCCCATCTTTCTGAATCTGGAGTTACACCCCACATATCAAATTGGAAAATACCTTTAGAAACAGGTGATCCTTTGTAGGTCGCGTAAGGACCTTCTTTCTGCGCAATTTCCATGGAGGTTTCCATTGACGCAAAGTAGATCGTTTCAAAAATCTCTTTGTTCAGCTTTTTAGCCTCTTCCGATTCAAAAGGCAGTTTAAGTAATAAGAATGCATCTGCTAATCCTTGAACACCAATACCAATTGGTCGGTGCTTCATATTAGAATTTCTTGCCTCTTCTACAGGATAGAAATTTACATCGATCACTTTATTTAGGTTTCTTGTAACCACTTTTGTGACTTCATAGAGTTTCTGATGATCGAATTTGCCATTGATCACAAAACGAGAAAGAGCGATAGAAGCAAGATTACAAACCGCCACTTCATCTTTTGAGGTATATTCCATTATCTCAGTGCATAAGTTACTGGATCTAATGGTGCCTAAATTTTTTTGATTGGACTTTTTGTTGGCTGCATCTTTATAGAGCATATAAGGCGTACCAGTTTCTATTTGTGCCTCTAAAATTTCAAACCAAAGATCTTGAGCTTTTACTGTTTTTCTTCCTCTTCCTTCCCTTTCGTACTTTTCATAAAGTGCTTTAAATTCATCGCCATGTGATTCATAAAGGCCGGGACATTCATCTGGAGACATGAGTGTCCAATCTTCATTGGACTCAACGCGTTCCATAAATAAATCAGGAATCCACAGTGCATAAAAGAGATCCCTTGCTCTCAGTTCTTCTTTACCGTGGTTTTTCTTTAGATCAAGAAATTCAAAAACATCAGCATGCCATGGTTCTAAGTAAATTGCGAAGCTACCTTTTCTTTTACCACCCCCTTGATCAACATATCTAGCGGTCATATCAAAGTTCCTAAGCATTGGCACTATACCGTTAGAAGTACCATTGGTTCCTTTAATATAGGCTCCTGTTGCTCTAACATTATGAATACTTAATCCTATTCCACCGGCTGATTGTGAGATTTTTGCACACTGCTTCAATGTATCATAAATACCATCGATACTATCATCTTGCATAGAAAGTAGGAAACAAGATGAAAGTTGTGGTTTTGGTGTACCAGCATTAAATAAGGTAGGAGTAGCATGTGTAAACCATTTCTCTGACATCAAGTTATAAGTCTCAATAGCAGACGCAATATCCTTCCCATGAATACCTACAGAAACCCTCATGAGCATATGTTGCGGACGTTCCACAATTTTTCCATCCAGCTTCATAAGGTATGATCTCTCCAATGTTTTATAACCAAAGTAATCGTAATTATAATCTCTGTTATAGTCTATTGCATCATCTAATTTTTTTGCGTTCGCTCGAATAATGCCATATATTTCTTTAGACAGAAGTGCGGCATTTTCCCCATTTTTTGGATTGATATATTCATACATCCTCTTCATAATATTTGAGAATGAAGTTTCTGTTACCTTGTGAAGGTTAGATATTGAAATCCTTGCTGCCAACTTTGCAAAATCCGGATGTCTAGTTGTCATTGTAGCAGCAATTTCAGCCGCAAGATTATCTAGCTCAATAGTAGATACACCATCGTAAAGTCCATCAATTACTTTCTTCGCAATTTCTACCGGCTTTACGTAATCACTATTCAGTCCACTGCACAACTTTTCTATTCGTGCTGTGATTTTATCAAATTTTACCGATTCTCGTCTTCCGTCTCTTTTTACTACTAACATAAAAATATAAATGATTAAGTGATCAAATGATTAAAAGTCCTCATCTAGGGAAAATTTTGCCTTATCTTTCTCAGAATCCATTACCCCTGCTTTCTGATACTCTCCTACTCGCTTCTCGAAGAAATTTGTTTTTCCTTGTAGGGAAATCATTTCCATAAAGTCAAATGGGTTTGAAGCGTTAAAAATTTTAGGGCTGCCTAATTCACTCAATAATCTGTCTGCTACGAATTCTATATACTGGCACATTAAGTTCGAATTCATTCCTATAAGTTTTACAGGTAATGCATCGGTTACAAATTCTTTTTCTATCTCCACAGCGTCTTTAATGATATCTTGAACTGTCTCTGTAGATAATTTATTTATAAGATGATTGTTATACAATAAGCAAGCAAAATCACAGTGTAGCCCCTCATCTCTGGATATGAGTTCATTAGAAAATGACAGACCAGGCATCAGTCCTCTTTTCTTCAACCAGAAAATACTACAAAAACTACCGGAAAAAAAGATTCCTTCCACAGCAGCAAACGCCACTAATCTTTCGGCGAAAGACCCTTCATCTATCCACCTTAGCGCCCAATCTGCTTTTTTCTTAACACAATCCATTGTTTCAATGGCATGAAGAAGATAATCTTTTTCATTCGGATTTTTTACGTAGGTATCTATCAATAAGGAATAGGTCTCTGAATGAATATTTTCAACAGCTATCTGAAAACCATAGAAAAACTTGGCTTCCGTATATTGAACCTCAGCGACAAAATTTTCTGCAAGGTTTTCATTGACAATTCCATCACTGGCAGCAAAAAACGCTAACACATGTTTAATGAAATGCTTTTCATCATTATTCATGATATTATTCCAGTCTTTAAGGTCTTGGCTTAAATCTATTTCTTCTGCTGTCCAAAAGCTGGCTTCAGCCTTTTTATAAAACTCCCAGATATCACTGTGCTGGATAGGAAAAATCACAAATCGATCTTTATTTTCTTTGAGAATGGGTTCTTGTATTATAGTTTCACTCATGCTTATACCTTTTTCTTATGTTTTCAAATACATTAATAATCATACACTACTAACCTTCAAGCGTGTATCTTGACACACTTCTTTGATGAGAATCTAATTTTAGGAATATAGCCCTAGAGTGGCTTATTTTCTTAGGCTGACTTTTACAAATCTGTTTAAAAGAGGGGTAAAATCCAAGTGATCATGTAAGTCAATTAATATAGATGATGTTTGATAAACCTTATATAAAATATTATTTAATAAGAATTTAACAGTTTCGTTTACAACAAAAACTTCCATGTTTACAGCGAAAAAAGGGATCAAAAAAAATTA
>JBCCLN010000119.1:0-12006 GCA_039026865.1 Bacteroidota bacterium
AGGACTATGGCCTATGACAAAAATGCTGAATTTGCGCAAGCTAGAAAAAATGACGACCGGATTACTAAGATTGGGTTGGTGTTAAGAAAGACTTCCATTGATGAATTACCACAGTTCATCAATGTCTTTCTAGGAGATATGTCGGTAGTAGGCCCCCGACCTCACCCTATAAAACTAAATGAGGAATTTCAGCCCAAGATTGATCGGTTCTGGCAACGCCATGCCGTCAAACCCGGTATAACCGGATTGGCGCAGGCCAAGGGATTTAGAGGTGAGACTGCGGAATTGAGTGATATGAGTGGAAGGGTGAAACTGGATCGTTTTTACGTGAAAAATTGGTCATTGATCCTTGACTTCAAGATCATTGTGCTTACAGCGTTGGCAATCATCAAAGGAGACCAGAATGCGTATTAGATCGGAATTAGAAGTTAGCTTGTGGATAGTTGATTCCTATATAGCTGGATTAATTTTCTTAAAACTTGTATCGCACGATTTTTCTTTATCAGATTTTTGTAGGATATCCGTATTATATCGCAACTAACTATAAATCTTTGCTTTGATGAATAAACTGGACTTATTGGATATTTCAAAAAAATACTCTTATGCTGACTATTTGAGTTGGAGGTTTAAGGAGCGGGTTGAATTAATTAAAGGGAAGATATTTAAAATGTCGCCGGCTCCCCTTCGAATGCACCAAAAAATCGCCAGAAACCTTACTCGACAATTAGACCAACACTTAGAAGCACCATGCGAATTATATTTTGCCCCTTTTGATGTACGTCTTCCCCAGACCGATCATGATGATGAAACGTATACCGTGGTTCAGCCCGATATATGCATCATCTGTGACCAGGATAAATTGGATGACAGAGGATGTAATGGTGCGCCGGACCTAATTGTAGAGATACTATCACCTGCTACAATGAAAAAAGATTTACAGGATAAGTTTGATTTGTACGAAGAAAATAGGGTAAAAGAGTATTGGATCGTGCATGTTGACGAAAAAATTATTGAGGTTTTTTATTTAGATAAAAGCAAATACCAATTAAGTAGGATGTTTACTCGTCAGGATAAGCTTAATTCTGTTTTCTTTAAAGAGCTAGAGATTGATCTGACAGAGGTCTTCGATTAAACCGAGAAATTCGGGTGTTATTCATGAGATGATGTAACATGTTGAATAGGAGGAGGTAATTGATTTCGAATAAGAGGACAGCATCGTACACCCAAGCTCGAGGAATCAAAAATCATTCAGATATGAATAGTAGAATCCTTTGAAAAACCCGTCTTTTGGCCCGACTCTTCGTTACTCAAAATTTCAAAAGCCTCATTTACGACCAGTAAACTACGTTTTTGAAATTCTGAAAGCCTCGATTTCAGACTCCTTACCTGACCCCCAAAATGAGGTAATAGATGAAGATCGTTCGTAAATTTTCTTTGTCGCAATAATGTATCATTTCAAATTCAAAAACATCTTTTATCGTTCAAAACATCTTTTCTGTCTATCATTATGGTCTGTTTGTGACAGAAAAATTTACGTCGAGTCAGGAGTTCTGGATTTGAGCCAAAAATCCAGGTTTGCAAAGGATTCTATTCAACTATGGTAAATCAATTACTTGGGGGCACCTCTAAAAACTCAGTTCAAGAATTTGAGGTAGCGATTTTTTTCTGAGACAAGACATCAAAAACGGAGTTTAGCATCGTTAAATAAATATTTTGATAACGAAGTATCAGGAAAAAAAGATCATCTCAAAAATTGAAAGTGGGTTTTTAGAGGTGTCCTCTAATCAATCCGCCACTATTGTGGTGAATAATGTGGTTTAAGTATTAAAAAAAAATTTCAATACTTCAGAGACTTATTATGGAGAATGGTGTATTTGGCACAAGATCAAGGGTGATGCGAAAGTTGAAATGTGAAAGAAGTTCTTCTGTAAGTAATTCAATCTACCGGCATTCCTCCACCTAAAATCTTCTTTGTCTCTACCGCAATTAAAGATTCAGGTGTCATCACAAAAGAGAACTTGGCGAAATCACGGTTTACCCGGACTTTTGTGCAAATGCCATTCTTGTAAGTATAAACATTGAGACCATCAGGGGACTTCATTTCATAATTATGCTCCCCCACCCTTTCAAAGGTTAAATATTCCCCAAACTGAGGAGAGTATACTTTTTCGCCATCATTAGGTTCTTCATAGTAAATAGCCCCTACAGAATAGGTGATCGGTGGTTTTTCATTGAATCGTATTCCGTCCAGATCAAGCACGTATTTTTCTCCGTCAAACCAAATTGTTGACTTTTTCTGCGTACTGCCATTGAGTTGATTGTGCGTATACTCCTTGATCAGCTGGCCGTGCTTATACTCACTAGTAGATTCATACTCCACCGTAAAAGAAAAGAGGATCCGAAAAGTCACCTCACTATTGATTTCATAGTAGGTACCGTTTTGCGAAACTGTTCTCTTTACTGTCATGTTTCCCAGTTTCTTGTTTCCCTTCACTACATCGTAATGCAATACCTGACCAAAAACAACAAAGCTAACAAACAAAAAGATTATTATCGTAAGGAGTCTTTTCAAATAGTAAAAAAGTTTAGTTTAACGATACGAATAATCGTTAATCATTCATTTTTAAGATAACAAAAAACTTTTGCGCCATGCAATTTCAAAAGATATCTTTTCAAAATTCCTCCGGTAAAAAACTCTTTGGTCAAATTGATTTTCCTTTAATGGGTAAATACGGCCTATGTGCTTTTTGCTCTTTGTCTAACCTGTTCCCAGAACTCGGAATCATCAATAGAACGAATTTCTGAGGCATTCACACAATCAGGTATGGCGATTTTAGGGTTTGATTTTATCGGTTCAGGACAAAACAAGGACGATTTTGCAGATACCAATTTCAGCTCTAACCTCTCTGATCTAAAAGAAGCTTATGATTTCCTGAAAAAGCATTATGAAGTGCCTAAGATCATTCTAGGGTATTCCTTAGGAGGGGCTGCGGTACTTCATCTGTCAGGGCAGTTACCCGAAGTTAAAGGAGTAGCTACGATAGGAGCGCCCTCCGGCTCCACTCATATTGCCTATTTGCTGGAAAACGGTAGGAAAAAGCTTGAAGAACAGGGAGATGCGGGGGTAAACATCGGAGAACGGCTTTTTAAAGTGAAGGAGCAATTCCTGGATGACCTGGAAAGCAGAAATACAAAAGAGGCAATCAAAAATCTGGGGAAAGCCCTGCTCATCTTACATTCACCACAAGATACCATCATAGGAATAGAAAACGCTCAGGAAATTTATATGCAAGCAAGTCATCCCAAAAACGTTGTTTCACTAGATGGAGCAGATCATCTATTGACAAAAGAAATAGATGTTAAATACGTGGGGTCTATCATCGCCTGCTGGGCCAATCGCTACTTAGATGCAAATAAACCAGATGAAATGCCAGAGGGAGAAGTGAAAACCAGGATTGGAAATGAAAGATTTACCATGGAAGTAGTGGCAGGAAGGCATCGGCTGCTGGCAGACGAACCACTAAGTTTCGGAGGAGCAGATCATGGACCCACCCCTTATGGTTACTTACTGTCAGCCTTAGGCACTTGTACCGCAATGACCATGAGAATGTTTGCTGATAACAAAAAAATGGATATTAAGGAGGTAGAAGTGATTTTAACACATCATAAAATTTATAAGGAAGACGCTGACCATAGCGCAGGCTTGAAACGTAAGATTGATCAAATCAAACAAAAGATAAAAATCAAAGGAGACCTCACCGATGAACAGCGAAAACGATTGATCGAAGTAGCTGACAGATGCCCGGGACATAAGACATTAGAAGGAAGGCCTGAGATTTTAACCGAAGAAATTTCTTTCTAGATAGTATAACAATTTCCTAATAAGACGCAGACAAATCAAAACACAAAAAATATGAGATATTCAATTATCATACTGTTATCAATCCTCCGCTTTTTTGCATTGGCCCAGGAGAATCAACCAAAGGCTCGTTCCATTGAGGTAAAAGGTAGTAGCGAATTAGAAATTACACCCAATGAAATTTTTGTATCCCTCACCCTTAAAGAATACAAAAAAGGGGGAGCGACGGTATCTCTGGATAAGTTAGAAGCCAGCCTGATTAAAGCATTGGAAAAACTCAATATTCCTGAGGAGAAGCTAACCGTTCAAAATGTGTATGGATACAATTGGAACTGGCGAAAGAGAAAGGCAGAAGATTTTCTCGGAAGTAAAAACTTTTTACTGGAAGTCCATGATTTGAAGCAAATGAATGATCTGGTAGAATTAATGGATCCCGAGGGCCTAAATAAAATAAATGTACAGTCCTATTCTCACAGTGATATTGAAGCGTTTCGAAAGGAGGTAAAAATAGGAGCAATGAAGGCGGCAAAGGAAAAAGCCATCTATTTGCTAGAAAGTGTTGGAGAGACTGTGGGGAAAATTTTAGAAGTTCAGGAAATCGATTATGGCTATCGTGAAAATTCCTTTTCAACTCTTGCGTATCGCAGTGAAGCTGCGCAGGCAGATTATGGATCTAATGTAGATTTTAAAAAGATAAAAGTGCAAGCGGAAATGCGCGTGGTGTTTGAGATAGTAGAGTAGACTTCTACGAAACCAATTATCCTATTGAAGCCATTATATTTTTTAGGGGACCTCTAAAAACCCACTTTCAATTTTTGAGATGATCTTTTTTCCTGATACTCCGTTATCAAAATACTTATTTAACGCTGCTAAACTCCGTTTTTGACGTCTTGTCTCAGAAAAAAATCGCCACCTCAAATTCTTGAACTGAGTTTTTAGAGGTACCCTTAAATAGTCCATCTCTGCTAATGGACAAGCTCAATATCTCAATAGTTCACTTAAAATTTTTATGAACGTCTTCAAATAGAAACAACCAATCGCTACTTTCTGCTATTTTTTTTAGTTTTAATCAAAATCTTCATCTTCATCTTTTCCATCGTGGCGATCTTCATATTCTTCCCTTACATCGTCCTTTAAATTACCTTCATCATCATAATCGTCATCATCCGCGATAAGTTCTTGTGCCTCATCTCGGGTCATTTTCACTAAATAATATTTATCCTCTGTTTCAAAGGGAAGCCCACTTTGATACTTCCCTTCTTTATCCACAAATTTGATCAGATGGTCTTCAAATCCTTCGGGGTAAGCCAGTTTAATCTGCTCTTGAATAGATAAGTCTAAAGCTTCAAATGCTTTGAGCACACGTGGCTTGCTTTTCATGTTATCTAAAGTAGCCTACGATTATCAAAAATCATCTTTCAATACGAAGTTTTTCAAAAATCAAGGAGTAACTCGTGACTCTTTTGCTACTTTTTCTATTCCAGGCTCTTTTTTAAAGTATCGCTTCTGATAAATAATGATGATGCAAATGGCAATAAAAATAGAAGCATCCGCGATATTGAATACGGGCCACAAGGCCATATAGTCTCCACCCATTAAAGGAATCCAGTCAGGCAAATAGCCTTCCCATATATCAATATAAAACATGTCAATAACCTGTCCGTGAAACCATGGTGTTGGAGCATCATAAGGTGCATTGTCTAATGCAACACCATAAAAAACGGAATCAATCAAATTTCCGATAGCACCACCTAAAATCAATGCAATGCAGATGATTAATCCTTTGTTTGCATGAGTTTTTACAAGCTTGTATAGATAGTAGCCTATTGCAAACATGGCCCCTATTCGAAATACGGTCAGAATAAGCTTACCGTAGGCAAAATCCAGCTTCAAGCCAAAGGCCATACCGGGGTTAGTGAGGTAATGGAGCTTGAAGAGTTGCCCTAATATTAGGATCTGACCTTGGGTGCCCATTTGCATATTGTAATGAACCACGAGCTTAACCATTTGGTCCACGATGATTATAATAAAGCTAATGATAAAATATTTTAAAGCTTGGTTCTTCATTTGTTGGCAATTTCTATTTGAACGTCAATTTCCACACCATCAATATTAAACTTCTCGGGTTTTTCAACAGGTTCCGCATTCAATGCTACTGCTAGTGTCTCCGATTTAATATAATCAGCGAATTCCAAAAGAGCTTCGTGCATCATCCGATCTTCTGTCTGATAATTAACCTGGATTTTGTCTTGTACTTCAAAGCCTCTGTCTTTTCTCAGGTTCTGAATTCTATTCACCATATCTCTACTTAGCCCTTCTTTTTTCAAACTATCATTCACTGTAATATCTAACGCTACGGTAAGTCCGTTTTCGGAAGCAACCAGCCAGCCGGGAATGTCATCAGAAGTAATTTCTACATCTTCCAAGGTTAAGACTATTTCTCCTTCATCACTAGCAACAGAAATTTTACTGTCTCTTTCTATCGCCGCTATCTCGTCTTTTCCAAAGCCATTGATGATTCGAGTGATTGCTTTCATTTTAGGTCCGTATTGTTGTCCTAGTTTACGAAAATTGGGCTTAATCTTTTTCACCAGTATTCCTGAAGCATCATCTACATATTCAATTTCTTTTACGTTGATCTCGGTGAGAATCATTTCTTTAACTGATTCGATCTCTGCTTTAGCCTCTTCGCTTAGAATTGGAATCAATACTTTATGAAGCGGTTGCCTAACTTTGATTTTTTCTTTTTTTCTTAAAGAATGCACTAAAGAGGAGATATTTTGAGCATAACGCATACTTGCTGAAAGTTCGTTGTCAATCAAGTAATCGTCTGCTTGCTTTAAAATAGAGAGATGAACAGAGTCTTCTTTTAGTGGAGTCTTATTGTTTATCGCAGCTTCTCTAATTCCATCGGATAGATTTTTGTATAGCCACTCTGAATAGAAGGGAGCTATTGGACTCATTAGCTGAGCAGTCACCATCAAGCATTCGTAGAGTGTTTCATAAGCCGCTTTTTTATCCTGGTTTAGTTGAGTTCTCCAAAACCGCTTTCTGGATAGTCTTACGTACCAATTTGAAAGTTGGTCATTGACAAAATCTTGGATAGCTCTGGCTGCTTTTGTTGGTTCGTAATCTTCGTAAAATGAAAAGACGTCTTTGATCAAGGTTTGAAGTTCAGAAAGAATCCAACGGTCAAACCTTGGACGATCAGCTACTGGAATGATGTTGATCTCATCCATTTGAAAGTCATCGACGTTTGCGTAGAGCGCGAAAAATGAATAAGTGTTAGTTAGCGTACCAAAAAACTTCTTTTGTACTTCCACCACTCCATTTAAATCGAATTTTAGATTATCCCATGGGTTTGCATTGGCTATCATGTACCAACGTGTAGGATCTGCTCCATATTTATCTAGTGTCTCAAATGGATTGATAGCATTTCCCAACCTCTTGGACATCTTATTGCCGTTTTTATCCAACACCAGCCCATTTGCTATGACGTTTTTATAGGCCACAGAATCATTTAACAATACGGCAATCGCATGAAGGGTAAAGAACCATCCTCGTGTCTGATCCACTCCTTCCGCGATGAAGTCAGCAGGATAGTTAGATTGATAAGTTTCATCATTTTCGAAAGGATAATGCCATTGAGCATAGGGCATGGCACCCGAATCAAACCAAACGTCAATAAGGTCTGGTTCACGATACATTTTCTCTCCAGAAGCGCTAATGAGTACGATATCATCAACATAGGGTCTGTGCAAATCAAAGTCTTTCGGAAGCTCTGTGCTCATAAATCCAGCTTTTACGGCTTTTTGCACTTCTTCTTCTAGCTCTTTAATACTACCAATACATTTCATCTCAGCACGATCTTTGGTTACCCAAATTGGAAGAGGAGTTCCCCAGAACCTTGAACGACTTAAGTTCCAATCTACTAGGTTTTCCAACCAGTTGCCAAACCTGCCCGTCCCTGTGGAGGCAGGTTTCCAATTGATGGTCTTATTTAGTTCCACTAACCGTTTTTTCAATGCGGTGGTCTTGACGAACCATGAATCCAGTGGATAATAAAGCACCGGCTTGTCCGTACGCCAACAATGAGGATAGGAGTGTTCGTATTTCTCAACTTTAAAGGCTTTGTTTTCCTCTTTGAGCTTGATGGCGATCAAAACATCTGTTGGTTTAAAATCCGGATTCATCAGCTCCTCATCACTGTAATATTCTGCTTTCACGTATCTCCCTGCAAAGTCTGTAACTTCTTTTACAAACTTACCCTTTTTATCGACTAACGGAATCGCTTGTCCTTTCTCATCCTTCGCCATGACAGAAGGAACACCCGCTTGTTGTGTTACACGAAAATCATCGGCACCAAAAACCGAAGCGGTATGAACTACCCCCGTACCATCTTCTGTGGAAACAAAATCTCCGGGAATTACTCTAAACGCATTTTTTTCTAAGTCCTCATTGATCACATAGCTCATGAGCTGTTCATATTTAATTTCTAGCAACTCCTTGCCTGTGAACTCTTTTGAAACGCAAAAAGGCACTAGTTTACCCCCAGGCTTGTAGCTAGTTAGCTCAATGTTTTTTGCTTTTTCTGAGAAGTATTTACCTACTAAATCTTTTGCTAGAATAACCGAAACAGGCTCATAGGTATATCTGTTATAGGTTTTAACTTTTACATAAGTAATGGTCTCCCCTACAGCCAAAGCACAGTTTGAGGGTAAGGTCCAAGGGGTGGTGGTCCAAGCGATGATTCGCACATCTTCTTCCTTATGGTCAAACAAGAATAAAGACCTGTCATCCCTTTTTACTTTGAACTGAGCTACGATTGAGGTGTCTTTTATGTCTTTGTAGGTTCCTGGCTGATTTAGTTCATGGGAACTAAGACCTGTTCCAGCTGCAGGGGAGTAAGGCTGCACCGTATATCCCTTATACAAAAGGCCTTTGTCAAAAAGTCTTTTAAGCAAATTCCAAACAGACTCAATGTATTCTTTTTCAAAAGTAACGTATGGGCTTTTCAGGTCTACCCAATACCCCATTTGCTGAGTCAAATCATCCCATTCACCTTTAAACTTCATTACTGCCTCTCGGCATTTTGCATTGTATTCTTCTACAGAAATTTTCTTACCGATGTCTTCTTTGGTAATATTTAATTCTTTCTCTACTTGTAATTCTACCGGAAGCCCGTGCGTGTCCCATCCGCCTTTTCTTTTTACCTGAAAACCCTGAAGTGTTTTGTACCGGCAAAAAATATCTTTTACCGTACGTGCCATGACGTGATGAATACCCGGGGTCCCATTGGCTGATGGGGGTCCTTCATAAAATGTGAAGGTAGGATTTCCTTCTCTTGATGAAACAGAGCGTTCAAAAATCTCCTCTTTTTCCCAAAATTTTAAAATGTTTTTTGCTATTTCTGAATAGCTGATCTGTTTGAATTCAGGATATTTCATCGCTAAAATTTGTCCCCTTCCTCTAACATGTAAACTTTACTCTATTTTTTGGCTAATTATCCTTATCAATTCCCTCGGCCAGTTCCGGTACGCTTTCTATCAACGGATGCCTTGAGCGATTTCTTTTGCCACTGTCAAATTGAAGAATAAGCGCTGGAAGTACTACCACATTTGTTACCATTGCAAAAAACAACGTAATAGAGGTTAATTTTCCCAAAGCTATCGTTGCTCCAAATTCAGAAAGTGCGAAGATAATAAACCCACAAAACAGTATGATAGAGGTATAAATCATACTTGAACCGGTTTCACGGATACTTTTACTAATTGCTTTCGATACGTCGAATTTGTTGGCAAAAAGTTCAAGGCGGTACTTTGCCAGGAAATGGATAGAATCATCAATTGAAATACCAAAGGCTATACTGAATATTAATGCTGTAGAAGGTTTTAAATGGATGCCAAAATAACCCATAATTCCGGCGGTAATCAAAAGAGGAATCATATTAGGGATCACAGAAATCAAGATCATTTTGAAGTTCCTAAAAAGTAAGCCCATGATGAAAGCAATAATGATAAAAGCAATGATCATAGAAGTGATCAGGTTTTCTATAAGAAATTTATTTCCTTTAATGAACATAAGTGTAGTGCCCGTAAGCTTAACATCCATCTTTGTATCACGAAAAATGGAATCTATTTGAGGAGCTACCACCCTATTTACCAATGAATCAAGCTTATTTGAACCTATATCAGCAATCTTCAATGAAATCCTTAGGACTTGACCCACTGTATCAATAAAGGGTTGTGATAACTCTTCTGTCTCACCCTCACTTAAATATCGCATGATAAAAGCCTGGTCACGATTCGTCGGAAGAGTGTAAAATGCTTCATTGTCATTATAAAACGCTTGTCTTAAGGCTTTAGCAAAACTCACTACTGAAATAGGTTGTGATATATAGTCAAGTGATGAGATAAACTGCTCGAATTGATCGATCTTTTGAAGATTTCTAATGTTCTGGACCCCTTTCTTAGAACCAGTATCTACAATTACTTCTAGTGGCATGATACCACTAAAATTATTTTCAAAGAAATGGAGATCTTGTTTTAATTCACTTTTTTCGGGAATATCATCCACCATAAAAGAAACGGCGACTATCCTGGTTAAACCAAGAGAAGAAGCAATCACTATAGCTAAGGCAATAACAAAAATGATAGGTCGGTATTTATGAACTATTAGATCGATGAACTTAATAATCCTATCTAAAATTTTGAATTGCAAATGCTTTAGGTGTCTTTGTGAAGGTGGCTTGAACAGAGAAAATACTGCAGGTATTAATATGATACTTACTACAAAAGTTGCCAGGATATTTATCCCTGCGATAATTCCAAATTCAATTAAGACTTTGATTTGTGTAGATACAAGAACAAAAAACCCAATTGCTGTAGTCAAATTGGTGATGAATGTGACAATTCCTATCGTTTTAATTAATCCAACCAAGGCTTCTGATTGGTTTCGATTTGCTTGGTATTCGTGATGGTATTTATTTAGCATATATACACTATTAGGAATACCAATCACCACTATGATGGAAGGGATAAGGCCCGTTAATGAAGTAATTTTATATTGAAATAGCGCAAGTGTGCCAAGCACCCAAATTACTACAACACCTATAATTATCAGCGGGAAGATTACTGCTTTAATGGATCGAAAAAATGCAAACAAGATGATCCCTGTTATGGTCAAAGAAAGAGCCAAGAACATATATAATTCCGTCTTTAACTTTTTTGTAGAGACTGACCTACTGTAAGGCAGTCCTGCGAATCGAAGATCGATTTTGGTATCCACTTCAAAGCGCTGGCCCAATTCTATGATGTTCTCAATTAAAGCATCTCTATTTTTTGAGTTCAGTACTTCCTTTTGGATGGTGATCAGGGTAAGCGTAGCTCCGTTTGTTTCATTGATCAATTGTCCGCTGTAAAATTTAAGACTTGCTGATCCAATCAGCAGACTGTCAAGGATTCCTTGATCTAACTCATCAATATTTTTAAATACAGAGATAAGTTTAAATGACTTACTGGCATCGTCTTTTTCCAATTTTTGAAGGTTTGGGAGTCCCAGAACGCTGTTTATCCCTTCTAGTTGTTCTAGTGACTCCACTAGGTTTCTATACTTTCTAAAATTTTCCAGGTCATAGATGGCACTATCCTTAACCCCTATTGCCATGATGTTTCCGTCCTCTCCAAATGTTTTTCTAAACTGTTTAAAGTAGATCATCTCCGGATCATCATCAGGTACAATATTTGCCAAATCAAACGACCATTGAATGTTTCTAGACTGAAATCCCATAAAAACAGTAATCCCGGCCAGGAGGACCATTAGGGAAACACGAAAACGAAGGATAAAATGTGCGATATTAGACCACATAACTGGTGACGCGCAAAGGTAATTAGATCAGGCTTAGAGGCAATATTTTCAGAGATTTGTGAGAAAAAGGGTGCTTTTCTTAAGAAGTATTATGATTTCAAGCTTTTGGCGGTTTTTCTTTAATAGAATCCTTTGAAAAACCCGCCTTTTGGCCCAACTCTTCGTTACTCAAAATTTCAAAAGCCTCATTTACGACCAGTAAACTACGTTTTTGAAATTCTGAAAGCTTCGATTTGAGCCAAAAATCCAGTTTTGCAAAGGATTCTAATATAAATGCCGAG
>JBCCLN010000120.1:0-11869 GCA_039026865.1 Bacteroidota bacterium
ATCCATAAAATTTCAAGCTTTTATTCCCAAATCCTTAGGGAAGCCACTGCTAAGCTATTTTCAAAATCATAAACATTTTAATGCTTTGAAAAACAAAGATGAATTTGTCAGAAACATTTGAAATATAGATGCAAAAGGGCATACTTGGTTACCTGAACCTGGAAATTATTTCAGCCACAAATACTTTGCAACAGATAATGTAGAAATGTTTCATCATCACAGTGAACACTCCACACGTTTGTCAATTCATGCTGAAATTGACATAATTAAAATCGGCAATTACGGTTTTGGTAGTGAAATATTTAAACATAAGTACCATAAAGATTGGGGAGGACTAAGTAGTCAACATTCAGGGTTAAGTCACCAAGTAAAAGCCTATATTAAAAAAGTTCCTAAAATGATAGATACAGGAACTTCTTTTATTGAGACTAAACATCATTACATTATGTAGGTATCTGTAGCAACACTATTCGGCATAAACGCTCTGATGAAGATCCATTAGATTTTTCCGTTAGAAACCACAAGAAACATTTTTATACTGATGGAGGTAATGACACTACCACTATTAAAGTTTCTGCATCCGCAGGTTATCCTTTTGCCGAACCTTGGTCTCCAAATATTGATGTTGAATTAGAGATAGAGTTGCATAAAAATTTCTCTAGTAGATCAATTGATATAAATGTAAAAGGAGAACAGAATGATTTTCCTGCCTATGAGTTGGTTATAGGACATAAAGCTGTCTACAGGTACGATCCTTCATATTATGGATATAAGGGGCCAGGTTTTCGCAACTTATGGAAAAGCAGACAGTTTAGTGAAACTGAATGGATCAGATTAAGTGATTGAGAAATAAGAAGTTTGAAGCAAAAAAGCAGTTTTGGATGGTAAAATAAACAGTTGCTAACACGGTGCATAAAACATAGCTAGTAATTGCTTAAACCGAAAAGGTTCACGTTTATTTGCGAAGACAGCCAAGTTTTTAATTTGGATTTATGTTAATTTGAAAAGTTAGCGTCTTCTTATACGTGAGAAACATTTGATGTAAATGGGAAAAAATTTGACAGTGGTGAATTTGAAACTTACTTCGAGCAACGATCTTTTACTATTGCTCCTATTCTGTCCTATTTACAGAGGATTAGTCATTCAACATACCTTTAATTTGGCTGTTACTTTCCCATCAATACCAATGTAAAGAATGGTGTTTTCTTTAACGAAAAAGACTCTTTTTTCAGACGAAAACGAGCATTTACCAATGAAAATGTACTAGTTATCTCCGATAAAGAGACTGTCATTAAAAATATACTAAATGCGTTTTTTGGCATCAAATGGTTGTTAAAATAAAAGAGATGAAAAATCAGAGATTTACACTTTTGTTTTGCTTGCTTTACTTAGCGGCTTATTAGGTTATGTTTTGCAGAATTTTATAGCATCTGAAAATCTATGGATAGAATATTATGAAAACATAAACTTAAAAAAAGGAGAAATCTATGGTCTTATCACTCTTCAGGAAAAATGGTCATGGATTACATTCCTGATAATTCTTTTGTTTTACTTATTGAAACTAACAGGGATAACCATGTGGATCATTTGCGAAAATTCTACTATATTAACCTTCTAACTAACATAATCATATATCTCTTTTAGTTTAAACTTTCTAAGCTAACACCTCATCAATCAAGAATAAACTTCTTTTCAATGCAAGTCTTAAAAAGAGTATTTATCGCACTGTTTATCCTACTTATTGCTTTATACGTCGGCATTAGTTATGCCCTTTCCAACCGGGTATTAACCCCCGAAAGCTCGATGGAACGTACGCTCAACGATATGCCCATTTACTGGAATACCACTTTCGAAGAAATGATGTCGCTCCTTCCTGAACCTGAAGGATTGACTATACAAGGATTCGAGGAGATTCCCCTTCATGGTCAGTATTTCAATGTTTCGGATTCTGCCCAATGTCTTTTCATCTTTTCCCACGGGTGGGGAAGGAACTGGCCCAATATGTTAAAGTATGTCCCAATGATAGAAGATTGTCGTTGTGACATTCTGATGTATGATCATCGCGTTCATGGTGAAAGTGGTGGAAAATATCCTACTGGAGGCATTAAAGAGTCCAAGGATTTGATAGCCGTTACAGAATGGGCCAATGAAAACAAAGGATACCGGTGGGGTCAAATTGCATGGTTTGGTAGTTCTTGGGGAGGCGCTACGGTCTTAATGGCCGGAGCAGAAAAACAAGACGTGGCTTTCATCGTAGCCGATTCCCCTTTTCAGAATTGGTACTCCGCTATTTTTGAGCGTGCCATTGAAGATTATGGATCGGGCATAAAATTCATAGCCCCAGGAGTAATGCGAGTAGTAAATCTAAGGGTAGGAGTGGATTATACGGAGGCAAATGCGCTGGAAAAAACAAAGGAAATTGCGGAGCCTGTGCTACTGATCCATTCAAAAGGCGATCCGGAGACAAACTCTGAGCAATCGGTGAACATTTCAAAAAATCTTAATAAAAAATCTGTATTTCATCATACACATTGGGGAAATAAGCACGTAATGGACGTTGTGAATAATACGCATGAAATGAAAAAAATTTTAATGGATTTTATTTTAAAGAACCATATTGAAGCGTTTATACCCACTGAATTAGTAGCAGATACTTTAGGAACCCAGATGTGAAAAATACTCAAATATCCTATTCCTTTAGCAATTAGCTTAGCAAGTAAGGGAATACAGACCATAAACACTGACCCTATAATAATCACTCTTTTAATCGTAGTTTGAGGTGGAAATTCGATACTGTCTGAAGTATGATTTTCATACTTTTTCTTCAATTTAACAAGACATACTGTCAATACAATGATAAAAGGCCAGTCATAATAAATAATAAAAACTTCAAGATAAAAAGGATAGTGTTTAGCATATATAGTCGTACCCTTTCCCAAATATCATCCAATTTAAGGGCACCTCTAAAAACTCAATTCAAGAATTTGAGGTAGCGTTTTTTTCTGAGACAAGACGTCAAAAACGGAGTTTAACGGAGTTAAATAAGTATTTTGATAACGAAATATCAGAGAAAAGATCATCTCAAAAATTGAAAGTGGTTTTTTAGAGGTGTCCTTAATAGACTTGTTCCAACAACAATGATTGCAGCGATCCTACAAGAGCATCTATTTTGCTAAGTCTCTTTATTGCCAGATAGCTTACCCTTTCTTTTACCAAATCAATTCGGCCACTGAACAACAAAAAATCACAATAATTAAAAGTAAATGAACATAGGTATTAATCACCGGAGAAAGTATAAAAATCGAAACTGGATCATTCCTGGAAGATCATATTAAAGGAAACTGGGTTTTAATTATATGAGAAATCCCACTGGGAACTGTGATTCTAAAATCTAATGGAATTCTTTGAAAAGTATATTACTGGCGCGGTTTACGCGACGCGGCCTAAGTGGTTCTGCTTAGGCAGCTCCTTCTAACCTTGCATCATATATAATTTAAAGATCTCATTACTTGAGTTAAACAATAGTTTTAAAATTCTGAAAGTCTTGGATTGAACCAAAAATTTAGTTTGCAGAGGACTCTTATAAAGGAAGTACCTTTTTTATCAATGAAATAATGATGATAAAAAGAATACGATAAAAAATATAAATGCATAGCAAAATACCAATAGTCAATACCTTCATTTGAAGTTTCAAATCATCATATGGCCAAAAGAAGTTATTCCAAAGTGGCCCTATAATATTTAGATAAAGGCAAAAAGCTAAACTAAAGGCCAACAGGTCCGAAATCAACGCAGGTATCTTTAGTATTCTAAGTGTATTAGTTGTAAAATAAATAATAAAACCAATGGTAGTTGCAGATACGAATGAAAATAGAAACCAATCGATGGGGTGTTGTTCAAATAAGGAACCAGCACGGTTGATATGTTCTACAAAATCATAAAAGTTATAGAAACAAAAAAGGACAAAAAACCAAAACCAATGCGAGTATAGATACCTTTTCATCAATAATGAAGTAAAATTATCTGACAGTAACCAAATGAATTAAATGTTATGGAATCTCTTTCTGAATATTACCTCTCATTCAATAACAGAATAAGAGAAATTTATATCACAGTGAAGGCTTGATTTGTAAGAATCCTTTGAAAAACCCGCCTTTTGGCCGAACTTTTTGTTAAAAAAAATTTCAAGAGCCTCATTTAAGACCAGTAAACTACGCTTTTGAAATTCCGAAAGCCTCGATTTGAATCAAAAATCCAGTTTTGCAAAGGATTCTGTAATACTTTCTATAAAGTGACCAAATCATCGATCTCCTCAATATCGAGGTTTAACCTTACGTTTCACCATTTCTTCTCCGCATTTCAGTGAATCCCTTAAATCCGTAGGCTAAAATGGTTGGTATTATGTTGGGAATTTATGTACAATGATGCTGCTGAGTCAACATTTCCACGCGAGAGTCAACATTTTCACTTCATGAATACCTGATTTGATTCATTTTGAACGTACCTCTTCGGAGTGATGGACCTGATTTTCGAATACGCTGGTGTAAATGCCCTGGCTAACAGAGGAGAGGGCTATAATCTTTCTCAGTGTACAGTTTGAGTATCTCCTGCCTTCCGGTTTTGATCCATTTGGCTGCTACGGTAATTAGTTGATTCAAGTAATTGATTTACAGTAATTTAATATTCATACTGAATGATTTTTATTCCTCAAATTTGGGGAACAATGTTGTCTTCTCATTCGAAATCAATTACCTTATATTCTGCGTGTTACCTCATCTCAATGAATAACACCTGAATTTTCTGGCTATTTGTTTTGTAAGTAGTTTTTATTTTTTATTTAATTGTTTGGATCGTTGCATTGGCAACCACTGGTTGCCGATGTTTTTTCTTTGATTGAAGATTATTTAAATGATTTGAAATAGGCTCTTAATAAATAGCTCTGGCAAGCTGCAAACAAAGAAAATGGATCATTTAGATAAAGCAAGCACTACAAATCAGTATGTTTCTAAATTTAAATGTGCTCATATGCATGCTAACCCCCATTTTTCATATTTATTAAGTGCCTACTTCAATAAATGATTTTAAGTCATAACAAGTGGTAAACTAGATATAATGATACCACTCAATACGCTTTTAGCATTGATCCAAACCGTAAGATCACTTTGCTCATTCAGTAATTTTCTTTAGACGAGATCGCACCTAAGTACCTGAAAGGTTGATCTGCTATCATTTGCTGAACTATCACTACCATCAGTGATTGCATCAATGACATTCGAGGTTGAAATTTGTATTTTTAAGCTCGAAGCGTAAAGCATTCTAAATGACAAATCGTCAAAGAGAGAGACAAATAGAGATATGACAGTAAGGAAATTAGTAAACAATACTCCCGACTTTACCACTAAAGAAGGTTTCAACGCTCTTTACTACCAGCATTCTGTAAGGGCTTTCGAATTTTTGATGCGCAAGCTGAAAAACAAGTCACAAGCAATGGACTTGCTGCAGGATGTTTTTGCTGATATCTGGCATAGAAGGTACAACATAGATGTGAAGATTTCAATGGAAAGCTACATTATTACAATTTGTAAGTATAAGCTGATTGATCACTATAAAGCCCAGCTCAAATTATCGGAAATAAAAGACTCGCAGCAAACAGAATTATTTTCATCTTCTCCTGAAGATGGAATGATTTTTATGCAAAAGAAGACGCAAATGCTAGCAGCTTTTAAGAAGATGCCAACAAAGACGAAGCGAATTTTTCTACTGAGCAGACGTCAGGGACTATCAAACAAGGAAATCGCGAAGGATTTGAGCGTTTCGGAGAAGACCGTAGAATACCACATCTCCAAGATTTTGAAGAAGCTAAAAACATTTATTTTTATCTTTTTCTAAAAAACTCAAAAAAGTATCTAGGGAAGTCAGAAGTTCTTCAGACTAACAGGATAGAAGCCAACTGGTAATCTTGTTCAATGAAAATTACTGAAGACCTATTAAAAAAATATGCTAAGGGCTCATGTACCGAAGCGGAGTGCAAAGCTGTAGAAAAATGGTTAGCATCTGAAGAAGTAATCGAGGATTATCTCTACAAATCATTATTTCTCCCGGAGCAAGAAGCAACACTCAAACAACTACAAAACCGTTTGTGGGGACAAGAAAGTCTGTCTTTACAAAGTCCGGAAAGGAATCAGGAGAAAGAGGGAATAGAATCCGTTGAAAAGTATGTCAGCTCTAAAACACCTCATTTAAAGACTGAATTTGAAGGTGCGGCAAGCAATGGAAAGCATCAACGCACTGCGTTCGTTAGGAATAGGATGCGCTATGTCGCAGTTGCCGTAATCCTTATTATGGTAGGGTTTTTCTCCTACCGCACCCTCTCAGATAATTTCGGAGCAGATGGAACCGAACAATCAATCACACTCAAGACCATCAATACCCAACGCGGAGAAAAAAGAACAATCACTCTCTCTGATGGATCCACGATTCGAATGAACTATGAAACAGAGATTCGGGTGCCGGAGCAGTTTGGAGGTGATAAGCGTGTGGTTTACCTAACCGGTCATGCGCACTTTGATGTAGCCAGAGATACCGAACGTCCTTTCATCATTTACACGGAAGATTCCAAAACTCAAGTACTAGGAACATCCTTTGACATAAATACGAGGGAAGAAGGAGAAACAGAAATCATTGTCACGAGTGGAAAAGTTGCTTTCTCAGAGAAAAGTCAGGCAGACAATCTGGTAACGCTCGCCCTGAATGATAGGGCTATTCTGGATTCAAATAAGCGGATAACTACAGATAAAGTAGAAGCTTTTGCACTCATAGCCTGGAAGGATAATATCCTGTATTTCGAAGATCGTCCATTCAAAGAGATCATTGAAGTCATTGAACCCTGGTTTGATGTGACTATTAAGGTGAGGGATTCTACATTAAATGAAAAACTATTTACGTTTTCCAACCAGGATCTTTCTTTCGAAGAATTCATGAGCTTGGCTAGTCAGATAGCCAAATTTGAATACCGTGTTGATGGTAAAGAGGTAGTCATTTATTAATATAATAATAAGTAACAGGTAAGTGAAAATATCTCTAAAAACTGCTCGACTATGCACCATAATATTCATGGTTTTCTTCTGCTGTGCTCAGCTGGGCTATGGACAAGGTAATATTCTGGACCGTACCATTACAATCTCTTTCAAGAATCTATCTGTAAAGGAAGCGCTGAAAAACCTTAGTAAGACGGCAGATTTTTTCCTGAATTACGCTGTTGAAGATGTAGATAGCGAGCGTAGAATAACTAGGACTTTCAATGATATTCCTCTTGAAAATATCATCCGCGAGATATGGGGTGATGAAAGCATACAAATACAAGCAAAAGGGAAAGTAATTGGGATCATTTCCGAAAATAAAGAAAAAACGACAGACCAAAAAGGCACGCTGCACGGTCGTATAACAGATGGTAAATTGAAGGCTGTTCCTTTCGCAACGGTGGCCATCAAAGGAACCGGCACAGGTGTTATCACCGATGAAAGAGGATACTTTGAAATCAAAGGGATATCCGAAGGCACTCATATGCTGGTCATTTCTTCGATGGGCTATGAATCCAAAGAACAGACAATTAATATCAGATCGGGTAAAACAACTTATGTAAGTATCGAGGTAGCTGTTTCGGTGCAAGCTTTGGAGGAAGTAATAGTAGAGGGCCGCTCTCAAAAAGTCCAAGAATTGATACAATCTGCTCAGGCAGTTGTTGTTGTGGAGACCATAGAGGCAAAAACACAAACTGCAGATTTGGGCGAGGTTTTAACCCGAACTGAGGGCATAAATGTACAGCGATCGGGTGGTCTTGGCTCTGGGGCTAGATTCAATTTAAATGGACTATCCAACGATCAGATTCGCTTTTTTGTTGATGGAGTTCCACTAGATGTGACCATTTTCACCAATGGGATTGCTAACATTCCGGTAAATCTGATTGACCGTGTTGAGGTATACAAAGGGGTTGTCCCTATTCGATTTGGAGCAGATGCGCTTGGAGGTGCAATCAATATTATAACCAATGAAGCATTTGACGGAACAGGAGGTACCGTTTCTTATCAGACAGGGTCTTTTGGAGTACATAGACTTTCCTTGGATGTGAATCATTGGCCTTCTGCCAAGAAGTACTTTATCAACACAGGAGCCTTCTACGATGTTGCCAGAAATGACTATAAAGTAGACGTAGAAATACCTGATTCAAGAGGGAGGCTTAGGGATGCGACCGTTCGCAGGTTCCATGATAGGTACAGGGCAAGAGGTTTTAATCTTGATGTTGGGTTACGAAACATCAGATGGGCAGACCGGATAACACTAAAGGGTTTTTACAGTGATACCCAGGATGATATACAGAACAATTTGACCATGACCCTTCCTTATGGTGCCGCAACAAGTGAAAATAAAAGCCTGGGAGGAACGGTAAATTGGAATAAGATATGGAACAACGTACTGAACGTTGAGAATATCGTCGGATATTCTGAACTACACACAGAGTTTGTAGATACGACAACAGTAGTTTTCACTTGGGACGGAGTACCATCGGTCGACTTAAACGGTGAAGAAATAGTCCGCGAAGATCCTGGTGAGCTCGGTGTGCCAAGCAGTACAGTTTTTACTGACATAACATGGTACGATAGGTTCAATTTCTCATACAAATTTGGTAAATCAAGCAGTATACGATTCACCTCTGCACCTATCTATTCCCGAAGATCCGGAGAAAACCGACTATTAGATGACATCTTCATCGACAGGTTGGCCTTGGAGAATTCCATCTTCACTTGGACAAATGGTTTGGAGTATGAATACAATAAAGCGTCAGAAAGGTTCAAAGTCATCACGTTTTTAAAACAGTACTTGCAATCCATTGAAACCGAACGCATTGAACTGGGAAGTGAAACGACTGATGTAAGCAGGTCTACAGAGAACTACGGTTTTGGTACCAGCCTTAGGTTCAAGTTGAATGATAAAATGGCCTTTAAGACCTCCTATGAATGGGCCACCCGATTACCCAACCTATTTGAAGTTTTTGGCGATGGTATATTGACACTTCCCTTTGTCGATCTTTTACCTGAAAGAAGCCACAACATTAACCTTACGACAGAATATAAAACAACTTTTTCGAACTCGGCTTATCTGAGTTTTACGGTGAATGGTTTTTTGAGGAAAGTAAATGACCTGATTGTTTTGCTAGCCAATGGGGATTTTAGCATTCATCAAAATGTAGCCAGTGCTTCCTCGAGGGGAGTTGAAGGGAATATTAGCGGGACTTCAGCAAATCAACGCTTACAGCTCTCAGCAAACGGGACTTATATAGATTATATCAATACTTCTACCAAGGGAGAATATGGGTCCTTTAATGGAGATCGGATCCCTAACCGGCCCTATTTTTTTGCTAATACCTCGGGAAGCTATGCGTTTTCAAAATTGAGTGAGAAAAGTGATGAGTGGACGTTGTTTTGCAGTGTCAGGTTTGTAAATGAATTCTTTCGTTCCTGGGAGAGCGCAGGCCGCCTCGATACGAAGCAAACCATACCCAATCAGTTCACTCAGAATCTAGGTTTGACTTACAGTAAGTTATTCGGTACCAAAAAACTTTCCATAACCGGTGAAATCCAGAACCTGTCAAACGCCAATGTATTTGACTTTTTTGGAGTACAGCGACCTGGAAGAGCATTCTACTTAAAAGCTATTTTTAATTTATCCAAATGAATTTCAGTTAACGACCTAATAAATTTAATATGAAAAATTCTATTCTTTTTTTTACCTGCTTATTGTTCCTGTTACTTGCTTTAGTAAGCTGTAATAATGATGATGAAGAAACAGATCCCGAAGATAATCTTCCAACAGCTTATTTTGTTCAGACGACTGTACAAAACAATTCAGGAAGGACGGTTTTTGTTAATATACTTTCCAGTCTGACGGACGAAGTGGATTTATCTCAAGCATTTGAGTTTCCTGGTACGACGAGAGCACGGGCTTTTAATGGAAAACTCTACATTTTTGATTCTGAAAATGTCGAAATTATCCGTTACGATATAAGTGAAGAAAATGACTTGATTGAAGAGGATCGTTTCTCCATGGCTGGCACTGGAGCAGGAAATTTTGTCTCTGGAATTGCTTTTGTAAATGAGGAATATGCGGTTTCTCCATTTCAGGAAATCGGTGCTTTCATCGTCTGGAATCCTACTGCTATGGAGATAAGAGGTACCATTGATTTTCCAACCGAAACTCCGGATGTATCATTCCTTCGGATCGGAGGTGCAGGAGTTGATTTGGACGGCAGGGTTTACTATAGTATTGGCACGTTTGATTTTACTACGTTCGCCAATGATCCGGGTGCAAGGGCCTTCATCGTAGATCCGGTGGCCAATACCGCTGAACTTGTAGAGGATTTGACCGCTTCTTCTGGGATATCCGGTACTATAGACCCAAATACTGGAGATTATTACTATAATGGTGAGGCTGTCGCCGGTTTCGGAAGATACAATGCGCCACCGGACCAACAAGATCCTGCAGCCAGCATTCTAAGGATACAAAGAGGCGAAAACAGGTTTGATCCTACTTTTAATTTGGCAACTTCCCGATTAAATGAGAGCGGATATACTGAAGTGAGGAATTTAACCATTTTGAAGATCAATTTGCAGCAATTATTATATCCTCCCTACCTGAGGAAATAGCGGAAAATCCTACCGTATTATTTGGAGCTCCCACTCAATTATATATCGGATCAATATCAGATTGGAGTGGTACCGAAATTAGCATACCGGATGAGGGGCACAGTTTGTCGACTACATTCATAATTGATAATCAGCTGTATATCTCAAGTTTTGAACTTGAGTCAGGTGGAGGTAACCTTTATCGCCTGAATTCGGCAAGTAATTTGGAACTAGTCTCAGAAGCAGGTGGTATTGAGGCTGTCGGCCGCATTAGATAATTGAACTAGCAAGAAATTTATTTAATCATGATGTTTTTAGGACTACTTTCATTGTTCTGCGGGCACCTGTCAGTTTTATCTCTTATCCAATTAAGACGCGGTTATCGCAAAACTTAGACCTGAACTTAAAAAAGTACTTCTCATTCCTGATGGGAGGTGCTTTGGTGTCTTCGCTACTAGGCGTAAATAGTGTTGTGTAATGATTTTGGTGTCATCGTAGGTGTAATCTCCACCTTCTTGGGTCTTCATGGCCTTTGCAAGTCTCTTATTGATCTTGATACCATTGCTTTTGAGGATCAAACTTTTCGGCGGTTTTTAGTAAATTTAGTCAATAGTACTCTATGCCGGCTAATAAGAAATACCCTATTAAAAACCCGATTGGGTTGCACCAGTAAAATACTCGTCACCGTTTTCGGAAGCCTATTTGCAACACCTGCGGTTCACCTTTTATAGGCGAACTGGATCGGGCCAGAGCAGATCATACCCTGATTTGTATTGACGGTTTTTGCACTATGGTTTTTTTATGGTGATGGTCTACTGGTTTGAAAAGCCCTGGAAATCGTGGGTGTTTTTGTTGGCAATTATCCTATTTTCTTCCCTCGGTATTTCCTGGGTTTCTTTTTGAAATTTCTGCCTGAATGGATAAAAATAACAGAAATTACAACGTTTACTTCAATACCCATACGGTCTCTGGTATTTCTTTTGTTTGGTGAAAGTGGTCCACTGAAAATAGAAGGTCGTTTTGGGATCATGTCCAATACCTTCTTCTTGATTTGATTGACCTTTATCATTTATGGCTACTCATCATAAATACGTTCAGAATCAATAAATAGGCATTGATCTTAGCCCGCATTATTCACCAAAAATAGTGTTACTATTCAGCTGCTTAAATAAAATATTATTTTAAAAATG
>JBCCLN010000121.1:0-11835 GCA_039026865.1 Bacteroidota bacterium
CTGACCACCTACTCGAATGCCGTTTTTAGCTGCTCCCCCGTGTCCATATGGAGAAATACCTCCGGTTCCTATCCAGTGGCTTCCACCACCATGCCTGGTTTTCTGTTGTTTCCGAACCTTTTCCATTCGGTCCAATAGCTCCTCCAGACTGAGGTCGGAATAATCGGCCATTTTATCCAATATCCTTTCCCGAGGTTCGGACGTTTCATCGCTTTGTTCATCGTCGTCTTCCAGGTCCGGGTCATCCTTGTCCCAGATTTCCCGTCCCGATACCACTTCTTTAATATCATAACTGGTTAGGTGTACTTCATCCAGAAAAGTATGCACTAATTTTTCATCGTCAATATCGCTATCGGCCTCCTCGACATATTGTGTTTTCCACTGTTGGAAAGTTTCAGATCGCAGAATAGCGTCCTCTAAGGTTTGACCGGGTCTAATAGGTACATGCAGAAAATAGGCGTAATAGGCTTTAATGAAAGGCCCCATATCTGTGGGCCCTTTCACTATTATGCCCTTCAGGACATTGTGTACGTCCCCTAACGTTCTAATTAATCCCTTTTGCATTGCTTTCCTTAACAAAAGCAACGTCCTTACATCTGCTTTTAATCCATGGTTTCTGAAATGCTCCGGGAGAGAACTTAGCATATTAGTTTAACCTTGCGCCAAACGTAGAGTCACCGGCGCCCAACATTCTATTCACCCGCTCCATATCCGTTTGGGTTTTAATTAATGCTCCTATACCTTCTAAACCTTTGATTTTATCAACAGCCTCCTTAGGTGAAGTTTCACTCATATATTTGAGCCAATTCAAAATTTCACGAGTTGTGGGAGCCCTTTCCAATCCTAACCTGCGAAGATGATAAAAAACATCCAACGCTACTTTCACCACTTGTTCGTCAATGGACGGATGGTGCTTCTCTATGATTTTACCCATTACCTCTTGATCCGGAAAATCGATGTAGTGATAAATACATCGCCCTTTAAAAGCCGTGGGTAATTCCTGTTCTCGGTTGGAAGTGATCACGATGGCGGGCATCTCTTCTTCCGATATTTCAATGACCTCGCCGGACTCCGGCATAATGAACTTTCTATGACTTAAGGCATAAAGCAAGTCGTTTGGAAATTCCCTTGGGGCTTTATCTATTTCGTCAATCAGCAAGACAGAGTTGGGCTTACTGTAAGCAATGGCCGCAGGTCCTTTTACAACATAATCAGCTAGTGATTCGGGATTTCGTTCTCCGGTACTCAGTCGTGTAGTGAGCCCTTTCTCTTCCCGTTGGGCGTTGAGGATTTCTATTTGCGAATCACGAAGGTATTTTACATGATCGAAACGAGCGACAAATTGCTCTACATTACTTTTGGAACCTACCGGATACACTTCAAGCTCCAATCCACGGTCTTTTGCATAATGGATAGGAAGATCGGTTTTTCCGGTACCTGGCTCCCCTTCAATCAGTAGTGGCATGCCTAAGGTGCGCGCCATATGGAAGGATTGAGCCAGTGCCGGATCGCACAGGTATTTATCCGAGCCGGTCCAATGTGATGTTTCTGCCATTCTTTAAAAACTACCTCCTACAATAATAGTTCATCCGTTACGACACCCCTTACCTAAACTTCTTTCCTGATGAATAATGAAAGTAGTCAAATGCCGAACAGGTATTTATGCCATACTTCTGTTGAAGCCACATAATACAATCACTCCTTTCGCACTAGGTACGAAATCAATAACTTTAAAGATCCTGATTCCAGCTTACTAATATGCGTTTTATATTTTCCAGTTTTATAAGATAATACATGGCCCAAATGAAAATCCAGGTAAGGAATATCAAATAGAAAAAAATCACATAGCTAATTCCCAATTCTACAGAGAAATAGACTATCACCACCGTTCCGAAAAGAGCAGCTACGAAGTTATATAGGAAGGCATTTTTGAGGCTCATTTCAAACATGCCCGTTAAAAAATTCCAACCCACCAGCTTGTCTTTTATAATGACTTCGCCAGCATCAGAAAAACGCATAAAAATGCGTTGGGCAAAATCCATTTTGATAATGATAATGCCATTCTTTTTTGAAAAAGAGTATCCGAATTTATGAAGTAAGGATTCAGTTTTTTCTAGTCCCATCTCAACAATGATTGTGTAAAATACTATTCCAATTATATGTCGTCATTCATAAGCTTTGGGCTTAATTCCGCCATATAAAATAGTGAAAATGATTAGACTATTAAAAGTAATCGGTTTTGTGATTATTACTATTTATACCTAAGAACATAATCAAAATATTTTTTTCAACTAATCAAGATTAAAAATTAACAAACCTCCAGAACTTTGTGTTCTTCAAGCATAGTTCAATTTAATCGAAAATATGATAGCCGTTGTTTCCCCTGCCAAAACACTTGATTTCGAATCAAAATACGATTTTGGGCACACATTACCGAAGTTTCAGAAGGAGGCATTAACTCTAATACAGGTGTTAAAGGAGCAATCAGAAGATGAAGTGAGTGAATTGATGTCCATCAGTGATCAGTTGGCGCATATAAACGTGGAGCGCTATCATAAATTCACCCAGAAAAAAAATCCTGCACATGCGCGTCATGCTATTTTTGCTTTCCAGGGAGACGTATACCAAGGTTTGGGGGCGGAGGGTTTCAGCGAAAAAGAATTAGATTTCAGCCAGTCGCATTTCAGGATCTTGTCAGGGTTGTACGGGCTAATCCGTCCACTGGACCTTATTCAACCATATCGATTGGAAATGGGCACTAAACTGAGGGTAAACGGAAGTAAAAACCTGTATGAATTTTGGGGTGATAAAATTGCCAGTCAGCTTAATACGGATTTGAAACAACAGGGTGATAACCTTTTAATTAACTTGGCTTCCGTGGAGTACTTCAAATCAGTGGACCTTAAAAAGCTAAAAGCGAAAGTTATTGATGTTGACTTTAAAAATTTTAGTAATGGTGAATACAAAGTAATATCTTTCTTTGCCAAGAAGGCCAGAGGTATGATGAGTCGATATATCATCAAAAACCAACCTACAACGGTAGAAGGACTTAAAGGTTTTGACTATGGTGGCTATTACTTTGATGAATCAAACTCTACCGACGGGTTATTAGCCTTTAAGAGAGGATGAGCTACCTATTTAACTTGGACGAGTAATTTTTATTGATCTTCCTCATTTCCTTTTTTTGGAGAGCGCTTTCCGTCTGCTGAGCTTAGAAAGTTGGTAATATTTAGTTTCCAATTATTGATGATGAGGACATAAACACCTGCTGCTAGTAAATGGTTTTTTATTTAAACACTATCTTCGAGTAGTATGGTTAAAATGATGAAAAATATGATTCGGCGCATTTCACTAGTTGTACTATTTGGCTTCTTATACTACGGTTGTTCAGACGATGATTCTCCTGGAAGCAATGAGGATGAAGGGATTCCCGGAGCCACTTTTATGTCCGGAGGACTATTCGGTTTATCCATGGCATCAAGTGACGGAGCAGACTGGTCATTTGGGAATAACGAAGTACCCCAAAATAATAATTGGAATTTAGCCGCGGGTAATGGAGTGGTTGTCATGACCTTTGCAAGCACGGGTTCAACAGTTGGTGGGGCGGGATTTTCGCGATATGCAAGTTTTCCAAATGAAGTAACTTCTATTAATGGGCCTTTTTTAAGGGCCTTTACTTTTGGTAACGGTCAATTTCTGGGAATTTCTGATAACGGAACGGTTTATACCTCTACAGATGGCTTGACCTTTGTCAATAGAACCCAAAATATTGAATTGGCAACGACTGAGGTTGTTTTTGGGAATGGTCTATTTGCTACTTTTACCCTTCAAATTACAGCTGGCCTGAGAAAAATTTTCACATCTGCGGATGGTGAAACGTGGAATGAAACGGTATTGACTGATTCGGAGACGGTTAATGACATCTACTTTGGGAACAATCAATTTATTGTAGTCGGTACTTCTACAGGAAATCAAAATGCTTGCTGGACTAGTTCAAATGGGACAACCTGGGAGCTTAAAACCATGGGGTTTGAGTCTGAGGGTACCCCAGCTATTGTAGCAGCGGGAGACGGTCGTATAGTGGCTCTTTCTTTAGGTGGCATCCCAGGATCTAATGTATGGTGGTCCGACAATAATGGGGACACCTGGAATACGGAATCAGGCTTTGTAACCAATAGTACAATTAACGATATGGCCTTTGGAAATAATCGATTTGTCGCTGTTAGTGGTGTTGTTGCCGTAAGTTCTGACGGTGGTGAAAACTGGAGTATTAATGCCCCTAACAATGGGACTATGAGAAATATTATATTTAACCCATAGTTAACGTTCGATAATTATGTGGTGTTTTTTATCGTTGGTCAATCTTTAGGAGAACTATCTTCTGGTTTTTCAATATCATCAATAGTATAAATAATTTCTTCCGGGTCGTCTTGAACTTCTTTATGGGCATTATGTATTCCCATCATATATGCTACAATTAAGGCCTATGCTTTTCTTTTCAGGTATAAGGCAACTTGTAAGTATGTCGGTCTAGTCTCTGGATGTAGATGGTATAACCCGATCAAAATAATGATTCCCTGAATAATTAAAATCAAAATATTCAATTCGCCTTTAGTGATTAACACAATTTGATTAATCAATACCAGAGTAGAATAGGCATAAAGTCCCCATTTCTTAGTCCGCCATAACCCTATCATACATACGAGGTTAGCTATGGTCACAAAACCGGCGTATGGGGCAAACCAATAATCTATTTGCCTCGCAAATTCTGAGAAAATCATAGGAATTGATAATCCCACTCCAATGAACCCAAAAATACAGATAACGGTAATGGCAGTGAGTCGCCTTAATGCTGGGGTGTTTAAAGGATTTAAAATTCCTATTTGATTCATAATTTATAATCTATTGAATATGGGCTAGATATAGCAAATACTCACTTTCTGCTATGCGTAGTTATGATCTTTGGTTTTAATTTTGGCATTATAAGTTATTTTATCGGTTGGATTTTTTTTCTATAATCCACTCTTCCATTGCTTTAGGTGACATGATCTCCGGGTTGCCCAAATCACGATCTTCTGCCTCTACCAATTCTTCGGGTAAATCATTGATCAATAGTTCAAGGTCATGATGGCTATCTATTTGCTCCATCACTATTCTGGCCATTTCCTCGTTGTGAGGGATTCCCCTTACCCTAACCGCAGTGACTAGCCCTTTCAATAGGGTTTCCCAAGTCGTCATGGGCCCCTGTACAATAGAGGCCGATTCTGCAAAAGAATCGACAAAGGCAAATGGCACCATGGCAAATTCTTCTCCCATGGCAATGACACAGGCAATCCAGTCCGAATCAAACGAGAAGTCATATACAGAGGGTTTCTTTAGTATTTCCGATACTATGTCTTTGTGGTAGAGTTTAAAGGCAGCCTGAGAGTCGCGAATGTCGCGCGAGAAGATGCTGACCCCAATCATTCGTTGCATATGTCGAAGCGCCTTTATGCCAATGCCCCAACGGTTTTCCTGTTTAACCAAAACGGCATTTTGGTCTTTTCGATTTCCCAGCACCACCTTGTAACCACCTTCTAAATGGGGCCTGATCAACAATCCTAATTGAGATAAGTGCACCGAATTGTCAGCGTCGGTGTAAATTATTACGTCCGCACCGTCTTGCAATGCTTTATCGCACCCTAAAAGGATTGCGCCCCCTTTGCGCGAAGCATCTGCTGACTTCAGGTTTTTTAACGGAGGCCTTGTGGAGGGCAATGCCTTTTCCAGGAAGAGCACTTCTATTTGGTCCGCATAATCTGATTCCTTTCGGATAGCTTCTGCCAGGTCCCCACTTCCATGGGGACATCCGTCATCCACGGCATAAAGTTTCCACTCAATGTTTGATCCGGCAAGGAGCCAGTTAAGCTGATCTACTTTTACATTTAATAGATCTTCACCATTGGGATTGCTTTCGCTCTTCTTTTTGAGCCTATTGTGTTCGCCCCACATGGCAAATACTACTCCTATTTTTAGCTTGCCGGCGCAAGATTCAATGTACTGCTTTGAATCTGTAATTTTAGCCGCCATACGAAAGGATAAGGGCGAATTTCTGTCATTACCCAACTTCAGGATGTCCTCGATAGCAAAAGGACGAATACGATGAGCAAGATCATAAAGATAGACCTGATCGGAAGTAGAAGTTAAATCAAACTGTGTCTTACTGGAACGGTGGATGCGATCAAGGTTAGGGTTCATAAGTATATGTTTTACTACATTTTAAGACACACAGCTATTCCTCTTTGTTAAAAAGCTTAATTAGCTCGGGAATTTGTTTATACTTAAAGGGCACACTAGTCAATTTTCTAGCATATTTATTGTAATCCAAAAAATAAGATAAGTCCTCTGCCATATTTTCTCGGTCTATGGCAATGATTTCGCCAAATCGATCTTCCAAGATATAGGTCTTTTGCCTTGATTGATAAGACATCATTGAACCGCCTGCTCCGGGTGCTGACCAAGTTCTTCCATTGAGTTCATTAGTTACAAAAAGATTCACTTTGCCTCGACTTAAGAGTTTTAGCTCAATGTATGGAATATAGGTTGATTCCTCCTTGAATGGGTAAAATTCAGTTACAACTCTAAAAGTATCTTTTTTGGTCCCATATTCTTGTATATCCACCATCGCATACCTCTTAGGATTTTTGTCTTTTTTGGTTTTCCAAAGCTCAATCTCGGGGCGTCCATTGAGGTAATTCCTTTGGTACTTTAGGTATCCCTTTAATAAACTGTCATTTTCCGTTATTAAATAGCCTTTTTGAGCTTGGCAAATATGAGTTAAGGCTATTAAAATAATTGTCAAGAAAAGTTTCATTTATAAAATGAATTTGAAAAAAATTAATTGTTGGAACTGTGACTTTTTCTGTGAATTTATTGATAAAAAAGTTAATACAAAGCTTTAATCAATCGTTTCGCGTTTTGCGAAAGGCTTTGAAAGTTGACGGTTATACACGTCTGATCTTTGGGTTGTACAGACTAAGAGTATGATAAAAAGAGTCTCGATTTCATCGGCACATCTCAAATCCAAAGCTACTGAGAGTTGAATACTACACATAGCCTGGAAAGAGGTCTCCATGGGCTAGAGGACGGTTTTGGTAATTTACTTGATCACCAATCTTCTGAGAGCCTCCGTTCTGGTTCCAGTAATTTTACCAAACAAACACCCCGATCTAAAGATGAAATAACAAATGGCACATTTTCATCCGGACTTTGACGACTAACCAAATTTTCAGAAAGCGAAAGTACTTCCACTTTCTGGATCTTATCATCTTCCAGATTGACAAAGGAATATGTGCTTGCGGGATTCGGATAAACTTCGACTTTAGTGAGTTTTTCAAAGCTCGAAATCGATTCTGTCGAAGTGATTTTAGCACTGCTCAGGTGCCTCAAAAGAGATTCATTGCCCGTCTCATTATTCGTAGTATTCAATATACTGTAGAGCCCCTTTTTTGTTTAGTGGTTGAAGAACATAGTATCCGATTAACAATGAGAATTTCCAGAATCAATTTTCTGTTAACCCTTTCTCTTAAAAGATAATTAACCCTGATGGTTTGGTTAAACTGCGTTTTAAGGCAGTTCAGGTGTTGTTGTGTGTAGTTTTAATTTCCGGATCATGACAAACAAATTCAACTATATTTAATTCAGGATCTTTGATAAATATTGATTTCCATTTAATCCATTCAAAAACTTCTGTGACATATTCAATGTCTTTCTTTTTAAAGAATTTCAATATATTTTCATAATCTACTTTATCAATTTCAAGAGCAAAATGATGTAAGGTACTACTCATAGTTTTTATATCTCCAAACTTTTCATTGAAAGCATTTAGGTTAGATTTAGCAAATAAGGCAAGAGTTTGATTATGCCCGCCATATCCATTTGCGATTTTGAAAAAACTAAAATTTTCAGATTCATTTATTAATTCAAGCCCAATGGTTTGATTGTAGAATTTTTTCATTAATTCCATATCCTTAACTCGCAATATTATCTCCCCTAAGCCCTTGATTTTATTGTTTATCATACCTGTTACATAATTACACGCAATGACGCGCTAAACGCGGTTCCGATAAAAATACGAAGTATTTTGTATTCGGAAGAAAGGCTTCAGCAGCAGGTTCAAATTGCATTTAGGGTCTTGTTGGAGCACGTCCATTCGGGTACAGTCTTTCTAAAATTTGGCAGACTTTTAGTCTTCAAGATCCATTGCGTTCTGAACGGTAAATTTTAAGATCACGTTTTTTGGGTATATCCGCTTAAGAAACTTGTTCGCTGGTGCGTCAAGAGACATAAAAGCAGGAATTGTGTATTCAGTTCGTCTAGGGCGTTTGAGAAATTCCACAGGTCATTCGGTTAATCGTTCCTCTTTGACGTGGATGTAATTTCCAGATTCGGGTTCATCAATGTATTCAAGTTGCAATACCAACGCTAAATGTTCCTCAGACCCCGTGTTGTTCTTCGAATACTCTAGTGCTTTTTCATAGTTAGCGAATACATAAAAATAGTCAACTGCGTACCGAAAGATAAAATCCTGAAGCACGATTCAAACTAGAAAAGTAAACTTTCAGAATGGCCGGCGTATCCGGGAAGTTTTGTAAAACAGGTAGATTGATGGTCAGGCGCATTCGTGCTAGCAAAAGTTAGACACTTTCAGGATGGGAGTCTTTTAGCAATAAACTTCATCTGTCCGCGGTGATTTGACTCATGTTCACATACATGAAACCATTTACAGTAATTGTTAGTAGGTCCCCAAGGCCAATCTTGGTCAATTTCCATTAACCATTTGTCTCCTCTTTTCGCAAATTCTTTTTTTGTTAAGGCTCTTACTTCCTCAAGTTTATTCAAATAGAACCCAACTTCATTTCCAACTATCTGCTCTCGACCAAGCTTTCCCATTCCTGATGGAACGTCCCATTCCGCCTTTATTTGATCACTCCATGTTCCCCATTCCAGACCGTCAAAAGTATGTAGTTGATAATATTTCTCAGTTGCTGCTAAGTGAAGCAACATAGCTCCAATAGAATTTGATTGCTCGTCCACTTGATAGTCAAGTTGTTCCACTGAAAAGTCTTTTACCGTGTCAATGACCCAAGCCCTCATCATATTCATAGTAGAAAGGAGAGTGCCCACTTGAGGGTCGTATCCTTTCTTTGGACCAATTATGTATAGATCATCTTCTGTCTGTTCGATAGTTTCCTTAGCAAATCCTATCAAAGGAATTGATACTAATCCAGAAGTTAATACCGCTGAGTTCTTTAAGAAACTCCTTCTGTTACTTTCTTCAAGTCGGGTTTTCATTGTTCTCTAATTTTAGGGTTGATTCATTGTGTTTAGTGACGCGCTAAAAGCAGTTCTGCTGCGATCGCGGTTCCGATAAAAATACGAAGTATTTTGTGTTCGGAAGGAAAGTGTGAGCGGTAGGTCCAAATTGCATTTAGGGTTTTGTTGAAGCACGGCCATTCGGGAACAGTGTGGGGCCAGGATGTGCTATATCGTTCGTCTTAATTATTTCGGATTTCTGAAATGCACGTATCCTCCCATTTCGAACCCTTATAGACTTCGAGGATTTCGATTCCCAGGAAGTATCTATACTCGACATGGTCATTATAACTCTCATCGAAGTACTTTTCTGTTTTGTAGCTGGGAATAGGCAAGAATTGGTATGCGTTTTTATCCTCCAGTACATGTACTGATTCAGCAATGGATTTGAGTTCTTTATAAACAGAGCCATATTGTGTGGCCCCTTGCATTTTAGCTCGGATAATTATAGTCCTGATCTTTTTTGGCCGATTATTAAATTGATGAAGATTATCTGATTTACCATAGCCCGCAAATATCTCGACATTTTTCTTGAGATCCAGGCAGGGAACGATTAAGACTTCATTGATACCATGCCCGTCGGCACCTTCCACCCATGCTGTTGCAATATCTCCATCCTGCAGATTTCCCATGGAATATTTGCATGTCCATTTGACATATTCAGTATCCTCAGGTGGCTCCATTCCATTTGGATCCTCTATGATTTTGGGTGCTGTCCCTGATGCTTTCAAATACGAACTTGCCAGACCATGCAGTCCGGGTCCAAAACAGGCATGCACATAGAGATTGTCAACGGTTTCACCCTTAAACAACTTTTTAAGTTCTGTGTTGGCTTCCTGGCATGGGAAGGATTCTTCTTGAGCGAAAACCTTAAAAGTCATCACAAGGACTACGACAAGAAATATATTTTTCATATTAAGGACTATTGTAGTTAGCGTTATGCGTATGATGCGTATCCCAAAGGGTATGCACTTACACCTTATTGTAGTGGGTTTTATTTATTCTTTTTCATTTCAAGGGTTTTCTTGCCAACAGTATAAGCGTAAGAAGAAGAAGGAATAAATTGTAGGTTTAATCCATTATATTCAACATTACCTTCCATATTTATTGACGTTACAATAGGGCTTTGGAGATTATTCTCGTTACAAAACTTTATCAAACTTTTTAGTTCCTTAGGCTTTTCAAAATTTTTATCGCTCCATTTGATTTCTAGAGCCCATATAGGTTTTAGAGTTTCACTTAATCCAACCATATCAACTTCTCCATTGCTCCATCTTGCATACCAAGGTGTAAACCAATCTCTATGCATCCATTGAGCAATAATCGCGGTTTCAACCATATTTCCCATCATTTCATCCGTTGAAGATATTGGTGAAAAAAGTGCGCTTCGTAGAGAAGGATTGGTTAAATAGATTTTGAAAAAGTTATCTCTTTTGAATCGTTTCCCACTTTGATCAATCCGTTTGACTTGTTTAATCAAATAAGCTGCCTCCAAGTACTCAATGTATTTTTTTAAAGTGTTTTTAGGTACTTGTGATTGCTTACTTAAAGATTCTAATGAAAATTCGCCACCGCTATTGTATGCAATCGTTGTAAATAATGAATTAAGCTCTCTGGTGTCAGATATTCCATAGAGACTAGGGAGGTCTCTAAGCAGCACTTTGTCAACTATGTCTTGTCTTATATACCTTCCCGGGTTGGCCTGGATTTTTTCTGAAAAGATGACTTCTGGGTATCCTCCAAAATTTATATAATCAACGAAGTGTTTATTCAATTCTTCTAAGTGAGCTGTTGAATAGAAATCAACTATGTTGTTATTCCAGGTTATATCAATCGTTTTTATCAGTTTATCTAACCCTTTAAGTGAGATGTATTCGTTGAAGGTTAATGGCGGTAGTAGGAAGTCTGTAAAACGCCCTGCCCCGCTTTCATTACTGGCAAACTTTAATGCAGCAGCAGCTGATCCTGACACAATAAATTTATCTTTTCTATAGCTATCTACCAGTGACTTGAGGTGAACTTCCCAATCTCTACAATATTGAATTTCATCAAAAATGATGTGCCAATCATTTTTATGATTGAGACCTGTGGCTTCTTTGGCATATGAAAAAAGTTGTTCTAGTCCCATATTATTGTAAATCGGATTTTCAATGGTGATGAATATGATTTTCATTGGATCAACTCCATTTTCAATCATATCCTGCACCATATGATATAACATCACCGTTTTCCCAACGCGCCTTGGTCCCATAAGAACAACGGCTCTTCTTATATCACGTTCGTAAACAAGAGGCTTAAATAGCTCGAAGTAGAGTCTTCGAGGCATTTGTTGGTAGTCATCTTCTATTTTACCTTCAATCCACCAGGGATTTTCGAATCTAATTCTATCTAAAACCTGCTTTTTAGAGATTTCTTTAATCACATTAATTTTTATTCAGTATAAATATACTGAATAAAGTCAAAAAATTGACCTTATTTAAA
>JBCCLN010000122.1:0-11742 GCA_039026865.1 Bacteroidota bacterium
AATTTTTGAGATGATCTTTTTTCCTGATACTTCGTTATCAAAATACTTATTTAACGCTGCTAAACTCCGTTTTTGACGTCTTGTCTCAGAAAAAAATCTTTATCTCAAATTCTTGAACTGAGTTTTTAGAGGTGCCCTTGAGGAATCAAAAATTATTCAATCTGAATATTAGAATCCTTTGCCCCCCCCCTTTTGGCTCAACGCTTCGTTACTCAAAATTTCAAAAGCTTCATTTACGACCAGTAAACTACGTTTTTGAAATTCCGAAAGCCTCGATTTGAACCAAAAATCCAGTTTTGTAAAAGATTCTAACAACTAATTTTCAATGATATATGCTTTTAGGTTGGATAACTTCCAACACAAGAATACAGTGATTTGCTTTCATAATAGTTATTTCTCTCCTGGATCTTATGATCTGTTCTAAAAAAAAAACTACTCAACAGCGTTATTTTGGAAGAAAAACAGTGAATGTACTTCCTTTTCCTTCCTGACTGTGGAAGGTGATTCTTCCTTTAAGTAATTCCACGTACTTTTTCACGATATTAAGGCCAAGACCGGTTCCTTGAATATTGGTGGCATTTTCGGCTCTATGAAAACGTTCAAAAAGTTGTTCCTGGTCTTTCTCAGGAATACCAATTCCATTATCAATAATTGAAATGGTTATATCCGTTTCTGCAGCGATCTTTATGAAAATCTTACCATTTTCCAAAGAATATTTGATAGCATTGGAAACGAGATTTAGTAAGATGTTTTTTAAGATATGAGGGTCAGAACACAAAGAGATTTCTGCGCGGTCCACAATCATTTCTTGACCTTTTTTAAGCATGACATAGAGCTCGTCTTTCACCTCATTTAAAATTTCCATCAAATTGAATTCTACCATTTTGATTTTTTCGACGCCACTTTCCAGCTTTTCCAATGAGAGAAAATCATTGAGAATAGTAGTTAAGTTTTGGACGCTGTTTTTAATTCTGTCAACATGTTTTTCTCTAGCTATTTGATTATCCTTATATCGTGCAATGAGATTAGCAGAGGAGAGGATAGTGGTTAATGGGGTACGAAACTCGTGGCTTGCCATGGACACGAATCGAGATTTCATTTCGCTTAATTCTCTTTCTTTATTGAGGGAATTGAGAATTTCCTGCTCTGCTCTTTTGAGGTCTTCCAAACTTTCTTTCAATGCGCTTTCGGCCAGTTTTCTTTCTTGTATTTGGCTTTGCAATCCCAGGTTCATATGCTCCAATTCACTTGTCCTTGCCTTTACTTTACGTTCTAATTTCTCTGTATATTCTTCCAATTTTAGTCGCTGAATTTCCAGCTCCTCCTCATTTTTCTTTCTAATGGTGATGTCGGTAATAAAAGCAACAACCAAGGTTTCATTTTCATGCTGGATGTAGCTAAGGCTAATTTCGAGCGGAAATGTGGATCCGTCTTTTCTGACACCGGCTAAATCTCTACCAATACCCATCTGTCTAGGAGACGGATTTTTGATGTAACCATTTCTTGAATGGATGTGTTGCTTTCTAACGTTTCGGGGGACTAAGACTTCTACTGACTTTCCATGGAGTTCTTCTTCTTTATAACCAAACATTTGTTCGGCCCTTGGATTAAGGGTAGCGATCATACCTTGCTCATTGAAGAACATGATTCCCTCACCGGAGCTATGAAATAACTTGTTAAGCAACTCCAAACCTTTATTAGACATCAGGTATTCGTTGGTTATTTTCATTGCTAATCTCTCACCTGTTTCTTTTCATTATGATGATAAACTTGATATACAGGCATGATTGTTAGGTTCTACAACGGTGATTAACTTCAAAGTTAATTCTGACATAAGTCAGTTTTCCAAAAAAACGACGCTTCTATTTTTGGCCTTATTTTAAGATAAAGAAAAGATAGAAAGTTTCGTGATTGCACACATATTAATACCTACTGATTTCTCCCCTGCAGCCTGGCAAGCTACTAAAATAGGCATGGAAATGGCCCAGATTAACGATGCTGAGTTGAATTTACTTCATATTGTGCCTACTGTTTCAAAATTTTCGAATGATAAGAGTCATAAGCATCTGCCGGAGAATATGGAAGAACTAAAGTCCAAAATGAATGATTTTTCGAAAGGACTGATGAATGGTAAAGCTATAAATATTCAAAATTTTGTCTTACCAGGAAATGTGGCTGATACAGTATTGGATTTCATCCAAAACCATGAATATGATTTAGTAATTCTCGGTGTTAACAGTGATGGATTTAGTAATGAATTAGGCAGCCATTCTTCATTTATTATAGAAAAATGCGGTGTGCCAGTTTTAATAGTTCCCAATACTATTCGATCCAATGGAGCGCTCGCTAGCTGAGGGTTTAACTTGTTGCCATTGCGGAGATCCGTGCGACCACACAATATCATCCGATTCTGATTACTTCTGCTGTTATGGATGCAAGGCAGTTTACGAACTACTCAATGACTCAAATCTACAACAACACTACCTTGAGACAACACTTCAAAATAAGTCTATCTCTCAACTAAAGGCAGAACGCAAATATGCATTTCTGGATCATGAGGATATACAAAAGCAGCTGCTGTCTTTTTCAGATGATGAGATTGCGGTGATTCGATTTTCTCTGCCAGGTATTCATTGTAGCTCCTGTATTTATCTATTGGAACACCTGCCAGGTATTGCATCCGAAGTGTTAAGATCCGAAGTGCATTTCACAAAAAAAGAAGTAACGATCACTTTTAGACGAGAGATGAAGCTCAAATACCTGGCCGTACTTTTATCTCAGCTAGGCTATCCTCCGTTGGTTTCTTTGAGCAATCTGGATAAGACAAAGAGGTACGTAGAAAAATCAGATATTGCGATCAAAATAGCTGTTGCCGGCTTCTGTTTTGGGAATAGCATGCTTATGAGTATGCCCGAATACCTTGACACTAAATTATTACTAACGCAGGATTTTAAGCATCTTTTCAGCGGGATCAATTTGATGCTTGCATTCCCTGTATTATTTTATTCGGCAAGTGACTACTTCAAAAAAGCATCGAAAGGACTGATCTTTGGCAAACTGAACATTGATGTGCCCATTGTTTTGGGGATATTGACCCTTTTTGGAAGAAGTCTTTTTGAAATCATCACCGGAGCTGGAATAGGCTACGTAGACTCGCTAACCGGACTTGTCTTTTTCCTATTGATTGGTAAGTGGTATCAGGGCAAAACCTACCAGGCTTTATCTTTTGAAAGAGACTACACTTCTTACTTTCCTATTTCGATCACTTGTTTGGTCGATGGCGAGGAGTACCATAGAACCTTAAAAGAGTTGAGAAAGGGAGATGTGGTTGTCATTCATAATGATGAGCTGATACCTGCTGATGGGGTTATTTTGTCCGGCAAGGGAAACATTGATTACAGTTTTGTGACGGGTGAATCAAAACCGGTAAATAAAGACCAGGGAAACTTTGTGTATGCAGGGGGGAGACAAAAAGGAACCGAGTTGGTGATCGAGCTTAAAAAATCGGTAAACAACAGTGAACTAACCCAACTTTGGAACCAAGAAGTTTTTACCAAGAAAAGTGAAAACCTTCAGACTTGGGTAGATAAGATCAGCAGCGTTTTTACGCTCTCTATCTTATTGATAGCAGTGCTTACCGGACTTTATTGGTGGGTTGTGAATGAATCTTATGTCTGGAGTTCGGTATCAGCAGTATTGATTGTGGCATGCCCATGTGCATTAGCTTTGGTCTTACCATTTAGTTATGGTCACGCTATGCGAATCCTGGGAAAAAAAGGGATGTTTCTCAAAAACGCCGAAGTAATTGAATCACTGGCAAAGGTTGAGCGCATCATTTTTGATAAAACCGGAACGCTAACAGAGAATGAAGCCATAGCAGAATATACGGGCCGTCGCCTCTCTGCCCTTCAAGAGCAATGTTTAAAATCTGCGTTAGGAAACTCTGCTCATCCTCTAAGTAGGCTTATCCACAATCAACTTCCTGTGATGCCAAAACTCCCAATTAATTATTTTAATGAAGAGACAGGTAAAGGGTTTACAGCAAAAGTAAACGGTTGGGATATTAAAGTAGGGTCGGCTGAGTATGTAGGTGCTGATTCTCTGCATCTACCAAGTACTGCATCTGAGGTACACATAAGGGTAGGTGAATCATCGGGGGTCTTTAAAATTCGCACCAATTATCGAAAAGGCATGCTAGAGATGCTACCTATCCTTGGAAAAAGATTCGGATTAACATTGCTCTCCGGAGATAATGACGCAGAGAAACACATACTAAGACCCTATTTTGATGAGCTAAAATTCAATCATAAGCCAATGAACAAGTTCAATTATGTGGCAAAACAGAAAGAACGGGTGCTTATGATCGGAGATGGGCTGAATGATGCCGGAGCATTAAAGAAGGCAGATGTGGGAATTGCCGTGGCAGAAGATATTCATCAATTTTCCCCTGCATGTGACGCGATACTTCGTTCGAAGGAGATCTCCAGGCTTCCAAAAATGCTATCATATGTAAAACAGGTGAAATGGGTGGTATTCATAGCTTTTGGTCTTTCTTTTCTGTACAACATTGTTGGACTATCCTTTGCCATCTCCGGCCAATTAACCCCACTTATCTCAGCGATTCTTATGCCGATCAGTTCCGTGACAGTGGTTGGATTTGTCACCTTAGCAGTAGGTAAGCCAGGGAAGACGTTATAGCTCGAAAAATTCGGGTGTTATTCATTGAGATATTGAGATGATGCAACACGTTGAATAGAAGGCAATTGATTTTGCAAGCGATGACAAAGTCGTTTCTCAAATTTGAGGTATCAAACATCATTCAGTATGAATATTAAACTACGGTAAATCAATTACTTGAATCCCGCCACAAGTTGTGATGAATAATCTGGTTACTCAAGGTTTCAAAAGCCTAGATTCACGACCTATGAATTACGTTTTTGAAATTCCGAAAGCCTGGATTTGAACCAAAAATCCAGTTTTGCAAAGGATTCTAAGCTATTATTTGCTAAAAGCACATGATTAAAATCAGCAAATCTTCTAACACCGCTCATCAATAGCTTTTTGATGCTCCGCTAATCTTGTTGTTAAGATTATGAGTGTCATTTTCATACTTATCGGATGTAGCCTGCTGTTAGCAACCAGTTTCTTGGTCGCTTTTTTATGGGCCTCTAAGTCCGGACAGTTTGATGATGACTACACTCCCTCCGTCAGAATCCTTTTTGACGAGGGAAAGATCACGTCAAGGAATAATTTCAACAAAAGCAATACATCGAAAGAAACCGCGAAATCAAATAAAAATAAGAATTCAAGCATAAAAACTTAATTCCATGTTAGAGAATAACAACAAAACGGGTCTCCAAACCTTTCATTATGACAATACAATTGTCCGTAATTTTCTGATTGCCACCACGCTATTTGGAGTGATAGGAATGACAGTAGGGCTATTAGTGGCGATTCAGTTCGTCTTTCCGGACGCAAATTTCGGCTTGCAGTACACCACTTTCGGCCGTGTAAGGCCCCTACATACGAATGCGGTGATTTTTGCTTTTGTCGGTAATGGAATTTTTGCCGGAGTTTATTATTCCTTGCAGCGATTGTGTAAAACCAGAATGTTCAGTGATTTACTCAGTAAGATCCATTTTTGGGGATGGCAGCTCATCATTTTATCGGCAGCGATCACCCTTCCTTTAGGATTTACCTCCGGAAAGGAATACGCCGAATTGGAGTGGCCCATTGATATAGCTATTGCACTTATTTGGGTAGTCTTTGGCATAAATATGTTCGGAACCATTTTAAAACGGAGAGAGCGACATTTATACGTTGCTATTTGGTTTTATATCGCCACCTTCGTGACCGTGGCAATGCTACATATTGTCAATTCCTTTGAGCTACCTATTGGCTTCATGAAAAGTTATTCCTGGTACGCTGGAGTTCAGGATGCATTAGTACAATGGTGGTATGGACATAATGCGGTGGCTTTCTTTTTAACCACTCCTTACCTCGGTCTAATGTATTATTTCATTCCAAAAGCTTCGGGAAGACCTATTTATTCGTATCGGCTTTCGATCATACACTTTTGGGCTTTAATATTTATCTACATCTGGGCGGGTCCACACCATTTACTATACAGTGCTTTACCTGATTGGGCTCAGGCACTAGGTGTAGTTTTTTCGGTGATGCTGATTTTGCCCAGTTGGGGTGGGATGCTGAATGGACTTTTAACCCTTCGTGGCGCTTGGGACAAAGTAAGAGAAGATGCGATTCTGAAATTCATGGTAGTGGCAATTACCTGCTATGGTATGGCCACTTTCGAAGGACCCATGCTTTCTCTTAAAAATGTCAATGCCATTGGTCATTTTACGGACTGGATTATTGGTCATGTACACATTGGAGGATTGGGATGGAATGGCTTCCTGACATTTGCTATGCTGTATTATCTTATCCCGAGACTCTACGATACCAAGCTTCATTCACAAAAACTTGCCAACGTTCACTTTTGGATAGGTACCTTAGGGATCATTTTTTATGCGATCCCCATGTATTGGGCCGGCTTCACGCAAAGCTTAATGTGGAAGCAGTTCAATCCGGATGGAACCTTGGTTTACAGTAACTTCCTCGAGACGGTAACTCAGATCATACCCATGTATGCACTACGAGCATTCGGAGGGTTGCTCTATCTGTTAGGGGTTTTTGTCATGGTCTTCAACTTAGTGAAAACCGCTAAATCCGGATCATTCAAACCGAATACTGAAGCTCAAGCCGCTGCACTAACAAAAGGGTATAAAGCACCTAAAACAGAGCACTGGCACAGAAGAATTTTCGAATGGAGACCGGTGAGTATGTTGGTTTGGAGTTTGGTTTTGGTAGCGATTGGCGGCATCATTGAGATTGTTCCGACTTTCCTAGTCCAATCCAATGTACCCACTATTTCAACGGTCAAACCCTATACACCTTTGGAGTTAAATGGCCGCGATATTTACGTGCGTGAGGGTTGCTATACCTGTCATTCTCAGATGATCCGACCTTTTCGTTCAGAAGTTATGCGTTACGATCCGGCAAATTTGGAGTATTCAAAGGCAGGTGAGTTCGTCTATGATCATCCGTTTCAGTGGGGATCAAAAAGAACAGGTCCGGATTTACACAGAGTTGGAAAAAAATATCCTGACAGCTGGCATTATTATCATATGCTTCAGCCTACAAGCATGTCTCCCGGGTCCATTATGCCTCCTTATCCGTGGCTTTTTGAGCAGGATTGGGATAAAGAAATCATTCCAAAGAAAATACGCGCAATGCAAACGCTCGGGGTGCCTTACGCTGAAGGCTTTGACTTAGTGGCCATTACCGAAGCTGAAAAACAAGCAAAGGCTATCACCGAAGGCTTGAAAACAGATGAAATAGAGGTGAGTAGTGATAAAGAAATTATCGCCTTGATTGCCTACTTACAACGATTAGGAACTGACATTAAAAACATAGACGAAATAGCCGAAAAAACCAAAAAGTAACATGCTTAAGTTTATAAAACATCATATGGAGACCATTGCCGGTATTGAGATATACCCGATCATCTCTTTTCTTATCTTCTTCCTCTTCTTTTTGATACTAACTATTTATGTGATTAAGGTAGATAAGAAAACGTTCAAAGAAATGTCAAATATCCCACTAGATGATAATGAAACGGATCATGAATAAACTCAAATATTTACTGATACTATTGAGTAGTATTGCCCCTGGGATTACGTTTGGACAGGATGCCACGAAATCATCCTTTCTGGAAATGTATCAAGTGGAAATTATACTGGCTCTGGCGGTCCTAGTCTGTCTTGTGGCTTTAGTAGCCATGTATGTATTGCTTGTGGCTATGAAAACGATCTTAAAATCTAGCCAGGTTGAAAAAGGAGTGGCGGTTAGGGATGAGGGCCAGCTTGAAACTGCAGGAGGGGGAACAAGTGTCGACTTCTGGAAGAAATTTTGGAATCGGGTAAATGATTCAGTCCCCGTAGCCAGGGAAGCGGAGATTGTTACGAATCATGAATATGATGGTATCAGAGAACTAGATAACCGGCTTCCTCCTTGGTGGCTTTATGGTTTTTACGCCACCATCGTTTTTTCAGCTATTTACTTGTTCAGGTTTTACTTTTTAGATATGCCCTCTCAGCAAGAAGAGTTTCAAGCAGAAATGACACGCGCTAAGGAAGAAGTGCAAGTGTACTTGGCTTCCCTGGATAATTTAATAGATGAAAGCAATGTATCACTGTTGGAGGCTGAAATGGATTTGAATGCTGGAAAAGCCATCTTTGAACAAAATTGTGCGGTTTGTCATATGGCAGATGGAGGAGGAGGTGTTGGCCCTAACCTTACTGACCAATATTGGCTCCACGGAGGGGACATGCCAGCTATTTTCTCAACAATCAAGTATGGTGTACTTTCAAAAGGCATGATTTCATGGGAAAGCCAGCTGTCTCCCAAGAAAATGCAGCAAGTATCAAGTTACATTTACATGATGGAGGGTACGACCCCTGCTAATCCCAAAGAACCGCAAGGAGATTTGTTTATCAGAGATGATGAAGCAAAAGTAGATTCAGATACCGGTGAAGAGCCGGAAGAGGTAGGTGGGGTGATTTCGCAGAGTAAAGGGACTCAACCAACCAATGATAAATAATACGAAATGATAGCACAGGTCAAGGACTTATATCGGGAGCAGGAGGTTGTGGAGAAGACCTTTAGGGATCATTTATCCACCGTAGATGCAGAAGGGAAGAGAATTTGGGTATACCCTAAAAAACCCGTTGGTAAATTGACGAATTATCGAACGCAAGTAGGTTATCTGCTTTTGGTTTTTCTTTTTGCCGCGCCGTTTATAAAAATTGGCGGACAGCCATTTCTGCTTTTTGACATAGTGGAAAGGAAGTTTATCATTTTCGGTCAGGTCTTCTGGCCGCAAGATTTCTTCCTCTTTGTCATCGGTTTCATTACATCTGTCGTTTTCGTTATTCTGTTCACAATTGTTTTTGGTCGTATTTTCTGTGGATGGATTTGTCCCCAGACTATTTTTATGGAAGGTATATTCCGTAAGATTGAATACTGGATAGAGGGTGACTATATGGCTCAAAAAAAGCTTGACAGGCAACCTTGGACCAGAGAGAAAATCCGTAAAAAGGGGTTGAAACATAGCCTTTTTTTTGCTGTAAGTGTGCTCATCATGCATACGTTTATGGCCTACTTAGTAGGAGTTGAAGACCTGTGGGCCATGATCCAGGCCGGGCCCGCAGAGGAGAAAGGAGGCTTTCTTGCTATGCTTGTTTTTACCGGATTGTTTTATGGTGTGTTCAGCAAAATGCGAGAGCAGGTATGTACCACTATTTGTCCTTATGGAAGGCTCCAAGGAGTACTTCTGGATAGACAGAGTGTTGTGGTAGCATATGATCATGTAAGAGGCGAGAATCGAGGAAAATTTAGAAAGAATCAAGATAGGGAGGCACATGGACTTGGTGATTGCATTGATTGTAAGCTGTGTGTCTATGCGTGTCCTACAGGCATAGATATTCGAAATGGAACGCAGATGGAATGTGTGAACTGCACCGCCTGTATTGATGCATGTGATTCTATTATGAACCGCATAGGTAAGCCAGGGGGACTTGTGCGGTATGCTTCCGAGCAAAACATTGTAGATAAAAAACCATTTCAGTTTACTTCTCGAATGAAGGCGTACACAACCGTGCTTACACTTTTAGTAAGTGTGCTGATTACGCTGTTACTTGTCCGAACTGATTTTGAAACAATTATTGTACGTACTCCTGGGATGCTTTTTCAGAAAAGGGAAAATGGAGACATCTCCAATCTTTATCAACTAAGCATGGTCAACAAGACGAACGATCCCATAGATGTCCGATTGGAATTATTAGCGCCTGAAGGTGAGCTGGAAATGGTTGGAAATGCGATTAATCTTGAAAGTCAGGGTAAAGGAGAAGGGGCATTTTTTGTGATCATTCCACCCGATAAACTTACCAAAATGAGCGAGAAAATCAAGATAGGTGTATTTTCCGGAGATGAACAAATTGAAACGATTAAAACAAACTTTTTAGGACCTGCGAAATGAGAAATAGCTTCAGATAATAAAACATGAAACTTAGAATGAATAAGTTATGGATAGAAAGAATCTTTTATGCTTATATGATATCCTACCTCCTGAATTTAAAATTTCAAATAGATGAATTGGGGAAATAGCATTGCAGTCGCCTTTGTGCTTTTTGCCTCCTTTATTGGCTATATGGTAGTGAAAGCGTTTCAGGAAGATTTTGATTTGGTAACTGAGGATTATTACGCGCAGGAGATCAATTATCAAAATAAACTAGTAAAACTCGCAAATGCTGAATCCTTTGGTAAAGTGGTCGTGATAAAGCAGGAAACCAAAAAACTGTTGCTGACTTTCCCCGACCACCAGGCCAAAGGAACGATTCAATTTTATCATCCTTCGAGAGAGATTTTTGATAAAACGTTTCAAATTACTCTTAAGAATGGTTCACAGATAATAGATAAAGAAGACCTCGTTCCTGGGAACTATCGAATCAATATCAATTGGAAAGAAGGAGATACCCAGTTCCTTCAAGAATCTAAAATCCTTATTCGGTGATTGGCGCTTTCCTGATCGGCCTCTTGGGTAGCCTTCATTGTGTAGGTATGTGCGGTCCTGTCATGCTTGCATTGAATGGAGTTAGTCAGGCCAGAAATGGCTTTGCACTTTACCATTTAGGCAGAATCCTTAGTTATATGCTTATTGGGCTTTTGTTAGGGGGGATCAGTTCTTTTGTATCCATCTTAGAGATTCAGCAAGTAGCTACCCTTCTTCTTGGTGTAGTTATTCTGTTGCTTTACGGTATTCCTCATTTTAGATATCGTGCAGAAAAATTCTATTACCAATCACGATTCCACCACCGGATAAAATCGATAATTTCGAAAAATCTGTCCTTGAAAAGAAGACGATTTTTAAGTGGAATGGCAAATGGTTTTTTTCCCTGCGGATTGACCTATGTCGCAGCTGCGGGAGCTACAGCCCTGTCTGGTTTTTGGCAAAGTACCTTATTCATGTTGATGTTTGGGCTAGGTACAATTCCAGCACTATTTATTATGCAATATTCTAGTGACTTCATTTTGAGGAGACTCAAAAATTTTATCCCTAGGTCATTACACATAGTTGCATTATTAGCAGGTTTTTTACTTGTTTATAGAGGTGCGATCATGAATTTCCCTGATTTTAACATGAAAGTAAGAGAAGGAGCCGTTGGCCTTATTACCATCTGTGGGTTCTAAAAAAAGTCAATTTCAAACTGATTTTTGAGTACCAGTATCTGGTCTGTTATTTGATTAACCCGAATTTCAAGACATTGCACCGCTAAAGCGACAATGTAACATATAAATAGCTGACTAAAAGTCCCTTTGGAAGTTTATGATTTTCAAATAGTTGCATTTTAGTTGGATGGAAAAATTCGAGTATTATTCATTGAGATGAGGACAACACGTTGAATATAAGGTAATTGATTTCGAATGAGAGGATAACGTTACTATTCAGCTACTTAATAGATTGATTATCAAATATTTGGAAATTAGATTTTATTAAAATTGTCTAATTTACTTAAACTGAACAATATATTATTTTATGAAAATAATTTTCCTAGTTTATTATTTCAATAATAATGATAATCAAATTCATTTTTAGAAATAATATTTTATATAAGGTAGCTGAAT
>JBCCLN010000123.1:0-11574 GCA_039026865.1 Bacteroidota bacterium
ATTTATATAAAATATTATTAATGTTTTTTATTGATAATTAAACAGAAACTTGTTTTCAAAGGTTTGATATAATTCAAAGTTAAAGCTGATCTGATGTTAATCCTGTTTTTCATTATGACCAATTTCATTTACCCTATCATATTTGATTTCACTAAAGAAACAAACGTGTCAAGGTGGAAAATTTTGGATGATGTGGTGATGGGAGGTCGTTCTAAGGGGAGTTTCAAAATCAACAAAGATGGTCATGGGCAATTTTATGGTGATATTTCACTTGAAAATAATGGCGGGTTTTCTTCAGTACGATATAGAACAATAATTGAGCGTCTTTCGCTTTCTGACACGATAGAAATCCGATTAAAAGGAGATGGAAAGAACTATCAATTTAGGGTAAAACATAACTTGGGAGCTTACTACTCCTACATTTATCCGTTTCAAACATCCGGAGAGTGGGAAACGATAAAGATTCCTTTAAACCAAATGTATCCTTATTTTAGAGGAAGAAAGCTAAGAAGTCCTAATTTTTCTCACACTACAATCGAGGAAGTAACTTTTCTCATAAGCAATAAGAAGGCGGAGAAATTTGAATTACTACTAGATAAGATTGAAATTATGTAGTAGAATCCTTTGCAAAAGGGAATTTTTAGTTCAAATCGAGGCTTTTAGAATTTCAAAAACGCAGTTTACCGGGTCGTAAATGAAGCTTTTGAAATTTTGAGTAACGAAGAACTAGGCCAAAAGACGGGTTTTTCAAAAAATTCTAGTATCTACAAGGTATCAGGATTTAGTATGAAAATCCTCATTGATTTTCTCCCATTTTCTCAATCGACTTCCATACCAGCTAAATAATTCACCATCTACTAATTGACAGTTTGCATCTATCCAACGATTTGTTGCAAGATTTAGGTGAGCTTGGTTAAAAGGAAAAGGTTCTGTGCTAAGAAAAATGTAATCTGGTTTTAGTTCTGTAATTTCTTCTTCCGAAAGTTCAGGATAGCGATTTGATACTACTGCATTCTCATATCCAAGATGACTAAGCATGGAATTAATGAATGTTTTCCTTCCTGCGGCTATCCACGGATTTTGCCAAATCAAGTATACAACTTTACCAGCGCAGGTATCCCTTACTGATTTCATAATAGCCTTGCAATCAGATATAATTGGATGAGCATAGCTGGTAAGATCTGCTATTTGACCTAACAAACTCATCATTTCATAAGCATCCTCTAGCGTATGGATGTCACTCATCCATACAGGAAAGTCCTTCTGAAGTTCGGTGATTCCTTCTCGGTAGTTTTCTTCTTTGTTTCCGATAATAAGATCCGGTTGTAACTTTCGGATTTGACCAAAACGAAAATTCTTTGTTCCTCCAATAACCGGAATCTTCTTCACTTTACTATTAGGATGGATACAAAACTTAGTACGCCCTATAATTGGTGCTTTTATATCCAAAAGAAACTCCGTCTGAGAGGGTACCAGAGAAATGATACGCTGCGGAGGTAATGGAAATGTGACCTCTCGACCCATTTGATCGATAAACATTTTATGGCTCATAAAAGAAAATATTCATGAAATCAAGTTTAACGATTAGTTCGTCATTGGTGATTAGTTTTTGGATTTAAGTGAAAAGAAGACACGATGTGGCTAAACTTCAATAAAGCAGAATTAGCGATTTTCTCCCAATCATTCGAACCACTTGTAATTGCCGATATCATGTGATATAAAATTTCATCCAATTGATAGTAAAACTGATTCCTCATGTTTATTTTAAGGTTTACCGTTTTAACCCCGAAAAATTCGGGTGTATTCATTGAGATGAGGTAACACGTTGAATAGGGGTAATTGATTTCGAATGAGAGGACAACATCGTTCCCCAAATTTGAGGAATCAAAAATCATTCAGTATAAATATTAGAATTCTTTGCAAAACTGGATTTTTGGTTCACATCGAGGCTTTCAGAATTTCAAAAACGTAGTTTACTGGTCGTAAATGAGGCTTTTGAAATTTTGAGTAACGAAGAGTTGGGCCAAAAGGCAGGTTTTTTAAAAGATTCTATTCAACTACGGTTAATCAATTACTTGAATCAACCCGCTACTATTTGTGGTAAATAATGCAGGTTAAATAAAGATGAAAGAAACGAATTGCGGAATGAAATAATAAAATAAATGATCCGCTCTAAATGAAGGGATCAAAAAACTAGAGAAAAATAGCCAAGGATAGTGAAAAGTAAAAGCCCAGCTTAAAGGAGCTAAACTGGATCATATCATACATTACTTTTGGTCCAGTAAGATGTGACATTTTTAGTTAGCTATTTTATTTTACATATACTTTATTGGTATAATATCTTGAAATGCAGATTAAAGAAAAAGTTATTAACATCTGACTAAAATAAATATCGTTAAAAAAGAAGCTTTTCACTCCTGGCTGGTTCTATAACCTGACTCGGACAATCCACCGGTAATTACCTCACCGGCCGTCCAACTGGGATTAAACTCTACTGGGTATGGGTGGAGGGGGGATGATTTTTAGAATGTTAGAATCTAAGTCCAATGCAATCGAATTTAACGTTTAGATGCTTGAATTATAGTATTCTTAGAAAGATTCAAATAAATCTATTAATATTCTCATTTTCTATTCTTTTTTAGTTATTTTCATCTTTAAATCTTCAAAAACATGCGGTTTTCAATTTTCCTATTTTCAATTATTCTCTTTTCTGGTGGATTTATTCTCTTCACTCCAATTATCGAAACGAAAAAAATAGAAGCAGATATTGACTATCTAGTGGATTTATACAAATCCATTCACCAGTTGCCTGAGTTGTCATTGCAAGAGAAGGAGACCTCCAAAAAACTTGCTGAGGAATTAAGAAAAGTAGGGTTTGTGGTAACCGAAAACTTCGGTGGTTATGGAATTGTAGGGATATTACAAAATGGTGAAGGCCCTACCATCCTTTACAGAACGGATATGGATGCACTCCCTATGTATGAAAAGACGGGGCTGTCATATGCAAGTAAGGTTGAAGTCCCCTACAATGGTGGTATGGTTGGAACCATGCATTCTTGTGGACATGATATCCATATGACCAATTGGGTGGGTACCGCAAGATATATGTCCCAAATCAGGGATCAATGGAAAGGAACTCTCATGTTTATTGGACAACCGGCTGAAGAAATTGGGGCAGGTGCCAGAGCGATGTTAGAGGCAGGTCTTTACGAAAAGTTTGGAGTGCCTGATTATGGTATAGGGCTTCATAGCAGCCCCACGCTTCCTGCAGGAACTATAGGCCTTTCCGATGGTTACACTATGGCAAATGCTGAATCTGCTGATATAAAAGTATTTGGGGTTGGGGCGCATGGAGCGTCACCTCACATGTCCATAGATCCTATAGTGATTGCTTCTATGATTGTGATGGATCTTCAGACCATAGCAAGTCGGAGTGTTAAGCCTGTTGATGATGTCGTAGTAACCGTTGGAGCAATCAAGGGTGGGACAAAGCACAACATTATACCTGATGAAGTAACACTCCAATTAACCATTCGGACATTTAAAGAAGAAGTGCGGCAATTGGTACACCAAAGAATTGAAGAGATAGCCAAAGGGGTAGCTATTGCTGCAGGACTTCCGGAGGATAAGATGCCCGAAGTTGTCTTTACTGCAACCTACACTCCTGCTAATTATAATGATCCTGACTTAATAAATTCCCTACGCATATCTGCTTCCAAAGTGATTGATTCAAATAAGATAATGGAAGCAGAGCTCCAAATGGTCGCAGAGGACTTTTCCCTTTATGGTAAAACATCGCATAAAGTGCCAACCGTTCTTTTTTGGCTAGGTACGGTTCCTGACCACCGAATTCAATCAGGAGATTTACCCGGACTACATTCTCCATTTTACTATCCAGAACCGACAGCGTCTTTGGAAACGGGGGTTGCTGTAGTGAGCCAGTCTATGTTAGATTTATTTAACCAATAAAAGAATCCTTTGAAAAACCCGCCTTTTGGCCCAACTCTTCGTTACTCAAAATTTCAAAAGCCTCATTTACGCCCAGTAAACTACATTTTTGAAATTCTGAAAGCCTTGATTTGAACCAAAAATCCAGTTTTGCAAAGGATTCTAAAAGCCATTATAAAGTAAATTCACAACTTGGATTAAGGCTAGTAAGCTTAAAAAACTGTGGCTTTTCGCTGATTACTTTAACAATGTTTGTTTGACCGGGAAATAATTCCATAAGATAAATGGCTTTAAGATAGAACGATTGTCGTTTTTCCTGTGCCTCAAGCTTTAACGTAATCCAATAACTATCACCTTTCACCATAACTTCTTCAAGACTAAAACCTGTTTCGTGTCCGTTTATTTGAAGTTGGATTTTTTTTTGAAAGTATCCATTAATAGCTGATCTATTCACGACAGGAAAGGCTTCTTCATCAGAAGGGGTAAAAGACTTTGCATCATTTCTAATCGCATCTTCTAGATTGTCCGAAAAGACTTTTATGCTCATCTGCTGCTCATCAATTTCTAAAACTGAAATATAAATGGCATGAAAGTGATTTAAGTAAAGTGATAAAAGATAAAAGGGAATGAAGAAAATAGTAAGCATGACAAATAAAGAGTAATTGAAGCTAATATATTGCATAATAAACAGATTGTTTCTGGTATCAGCAATTTTTTAAGTAACAAAATATCGCTTTAAAATCATTTTATAGAAGGAATTTCAAATACTGGTTGAATAATTGGGTTCTAATTTAATTTCCCATTCATGTTTACTTCATAGTATTAGTATTACTATGGCTTTACTTTAATTTTGTCTTCACTTCTAAAATATATGCTCTTCTTTTATGATATTAAGTGGTTTAGAAATAGCAAAAAGGATGGGTAAGGACATAACTATAAATCCTTACAATCCTGATCAGTTGAACCCTAATAGCTATAACCTTCGGCTTCACGATGAATTACTGGTCTACGATAACCAGGTACTGGATATGAAAATAGAAAATGAAGCGTCAAAACTAACCATTCCTTCATCCGGCTTACGATTGGCTCCCGGTAAACTCTATCTTGGACGTACTCTGGAGCATACACAAACAGACCAGCTAGTTCCGATGCTGGAAGGCAGAAGTAGCATCGGTAGGTTGGGCATGTTCGTGCATGTGACTGCGGGATTTGGAGATGTGGGATTTAATGGATATTGGACATTGGAGATTTTTGTAGTTCAACCACTTGTTATTTATCCTCATGTGGAGATTTGTCAAATCTATTACCATCATTTAGATGGTTCTTACACGACTTACCAGAGTGGAAAGTATCAGAATAATCATGGAATACAGCCCAGCAAACTTTATCAAGATTTTAAACAGGTATTAAAATAAAAAGATACCTGAAAAATTCGGGTGTTATTCATTGAGATGATGTAATACGTTGAATATGAGGTAATTGATTTTGAATGAGAGGACAACATCGTTCCCCAAATTTGAGGAATCAAGAATCATTCATTATGAATATTCAACTGCTGTAAATCAATTACTTGAATCAACTCGCCTTATTTGTGGTGAATAATGCGGGTTAATCAACACAATTTTTCAAACTCACGCTGTAAACGGAAAAAAATACAACCAAAACAGAAGATTTTGAAGATAAGGTAATCGATCATAAAAAGGAGAGAAAATGAAGCTGTTGGTATCGAAATAAAAGACTAATCTGAGATGAATCTTAATATCGAAGGATAGCTGTCATTTTTACCAACTATCAAGTGTTCTTCATCCCCAATAACTATTCTTTCAATTGACTTGAGGTTACCATTAATCCTTATTTTTCTATTCCATTCAGGTTTGAAATAAAATCCATCTTCTCTATTCGATAAAAGGATCATACCAGAACCCATATCAAGCCTTGGGGTTTCAACTTCAGTCTCGTAGATGGTGCCAAGAACTACAATATCATCAAAACCATCATTATTGATATCCAATACTTCAGCATCCAAAATGGGAGCGATCTGAGCCTGAATTGGCAATGATTTGACGTCAAAGTTTTCGTTCCCTTTATTTAATAACAAAATAGAACTAAAGTCGCTTGCTTCGAGCCGATAAGCGTTTTCTAGTGCTTCACCATACACATCTTCTATTGTGGCCTTCGCAAATAGGTCATAGGTTGGAAATTCCTCTGCAATAAATGGCATTTGGCCAGACGAGCATTCCCGTCCGCGGAATGGAACGTAATTACCTTTATAGCTATTGCTTAGAACTACATCCCAGGTGCCATTCTCATCAAAATCACTAGCATATATTCTTAGTGGTTTCTCCAGAGATGCAGAATACTTGGAATTTAAACCCAAGTTACCAACAACATAGTCCGGCAGTGAATCATTATTAATGTCAAGTTCGGTAAGACTAAACCACCATCCCTTCCTTTCAGACAGCCCGATTGTTGATGAAATGTCTTCAAAATATCCACCTAAATTCTTGAAAATACCAATCCCGGTCCATTCTCCAACAACAATTAGATCATCCATACCATCATTATTAAAGTCTGTAGCAATAATCTTATTGACCATTCCATAATGGTTTAGTGCAGGGATAACATCATTTGTAACATTCACCAAACTGCTTCCGGTATTTTTATAAAGAATGGAACGATCAGACACTGGATATTTCCCTGGAGAAATCCTTGTACCAATAACAATATCTTTCAGCCCATCTTGATTATAATCGAGTACACTTACAGATTTACCACTCAATCTTGTTACCAGTAGGGAACTATCAATCGCTCTTTGATATCTGCCAAACCCATTATTAATGTAAAGTCGATCCTGGTAGTTATCACTACTTGCTTCGAATTCATAGCCTCCACTCACCACATACAAATCATCATCACCATCATTATCTATATCAAAAAAAATTGAGCCCATATCCTCATAGAGGAAATCTTGGCTTATTGCATCTGAAGTAGCATCAGAAAAGGTTCCTTTAGTTGTTTGAACAAATAATTTTCCGCTTTGACCGATAGCACCACCAATATAAAAATCATCCAATCCATCATTGTTAACATCACCTACTGCTATTTGAGGGCCTAGATTAGATTGTTTATATGGCAGTAAGGTTTCAACTTCAAAATCATCATAACTATTTTCAGTATGTCTGAATTCAATTCCCAAACTATCCTTATCTAGCTTTTTAAATAGCTTTTTGGAATTCGTACCCGATTTGATATCAGTTTCTTTTGCAAGGGCTTCATCAAGTACTATTTCTTGATTGGCCGCCACATTAAACATTATTTCTGTTTTTCCTGACAACCATTCTACAATTAAGGTATCAACCTTTTTACTATTTCCTAAGCCAAAATGAATCGATGGATCCATTGCAGATAAGTATCCACGAACTGAATTACTTTCTTTTTTTTGTCGGATACCAAAAGATGAGATAGTGACTTTCGCGTAGGAATGTTGAGATTTAACATTGAATTTAATTTTTAAAAAATTACCCATTTGATCTTCCACTGTCATATTTTGATACAAAAAAGCTTCTTCATCAATATTATTTACCACAAGGTCAAGATCTCCATCATTATCCAAGTCAGCATAAGCAGCCCCATTTGAAAAAGAAGGAGTAGAAACTCCCCACTGCTGCGATACATCTTGAAACTGAAGGTTTCCAACATTCTTGAATAGTAGATTGGACAACTTCTCAGATGGCATTTGATCATAAATTTCTCTTTTCACTTGTAATGGAACATTATTATTATATTCTACTCGGGCTTCTAAAACTTTTGATCGGATGTCATTATTAAGGGCATATTTTCGATAGCCATTTGTGATGAATACATCATTGGTGGTATTATTATCAAAATCATTTAAAAGCACCGCCCAACTCCAATCAGATTTAGATAACCCTGTTAAATGGGCAATATTTTTAAAGAATCCATTCCCAACATTCAATTGGAGTGAATTGAACATGTATTGATAATGCAGATTCAAATTATCAACTAATAGATTGAAAGCCTCAACGTTCATGGATGCCATCAAAGTCTTAGATCTGTAGTGATCACTAGATGCCATATCTAGAACAAAAATATCTGAGTGGGTGTCAGAGTTTAAATCTGAAATATCCACTCCCATGCCAAAGAAGGAAACATGATTTGTATAATCCGCGATCTTATTAGTGAATGTGCTATTTTGATTATTAATAAACATAGCATCAGGTATATAATAATCATTCGCTATGTATACATCTAACCAGCCATCATCATTTATATCACTTACCACTAATCCTAATCCAAATGCAGGCGATAGCATTCCTGCTTCTTCTGTAATATCGTGATATGTTCCATTTTCGTTGATGTAAAGGTGATTGGAACTGTGATAAGCTAATTCATGATTGTTTTCAATCAGCTCATAAAAACTTTTAGGATCTCTACCATAGAGTAAGTTTTCATTCATTACAATGCAATCTAAGTCTCCATCTTTATCGAAATCAAAAAATGCTGATTGACTGGTAATGGATTCATCTGCGAGACCATACTCAACAGCTGATTCTAGAAACGTAAGATTTTGTTGATTAATAAAAAGCAGGTTTCTGCTCTTCTCTCCATAATGAGGACCTCCTTGAGACACGTAAAGGTCCTGCCATCCATCATTGTTAATATCTACAAATGAAACTCCGGCTGACCATCCTTTCCCTTTATTAACTCCGGAACCTTCCGTTATATCTTTAAATTTCAGATTTCCTAAATTTAAATACAACCTATTTTGAGCTTGATTAGCCGTAAAAAATATATCTAAAAGTCCATCATTGTTGATGTCTACTGTTGCTACCCCAGATCCATTGTAGAAATAGTCAAAATCAAAAACATTGTATCTTGATTCTATGTCACTTTCAAGATAATTGATAAAATCAATACCGGTGGTATTTGATTCCAGTTGTTTAAAAACCTTAGTCTTCTCCTTTTCGACGGTATGGTTCTTTACAGTGCAACTATTAAATAAAAAACTAAAGCATACTAGTGCAAATACAACGCGATCAAACATGTAGCGAATTAAAACAAAAGTATCTTTTATTCACAATAGAGTTAATTTATGGGGAAATACAATAGAGCATTTAGTAAATCTTAGAAAGATACCCTCCGAGCTATCTTTAGGTTTATGTCTCTGTGAATGAAACAAAATAGTATAACTTACTATATTTTCAGTAGACGAACGGCTTCTTAAAAAGGAATTAACCAATATCTTATCTATAAACGTCAGGGACCTGCAAATCACCAGAGAGAAAATACCGACAATCTCCGCAAACATTGTTATTCTTGACTGAACTAAGCTGGCTCCTCTTTACAAAGACTCCTATTTCATATTTTGAATATGCCCCAAAAACACCTATTACCTGTTCATTCGGATCATCTACATTGTAAATATTACTAGGAACGGATACAGGTGGTGGATCGAAAATCTCACCATCAATTTCAGCTAATACTTTCAACTGACTATAAAAATTATATACTTCTTCTGAAATTACATACTGCTTTACGTTGACGTAGTATTGTTTATCTCCAGGTACCTTTCTACTCGTAAATCTTTTTCCATCATCTTCCACAAACCCTGCTCTTTCAATAACATCGCCATTAAAGCGCTGTCCATCAAACAGGAATATGCCTTTATTAATATTTCTTTCAGTTACCCAACAGTCAGTGCCTAAGTCATCTCTTGGGTCATAGAGACAACAAGAGATTCCATCATTAATAGGTGGTGTTTGTATATTATATATACCATCAAGCTGCCAAAAGTAAAAGTTGGAAGAGTCCGCATTATTCTCAAATACAACTAATACATCTACCCCGGTAATATCTATCAAATCATTTTCACCGGGTAAAGAAATAAATTCCGTGAAAGCACTATCTACCCTTACTTGTTCTTTAATCGTTTGCTTTGAACTGCGATAAACCTTATCGGATAATCTTATTTCCAAGACATATGATCTGCCTACTACTCCTGTAAAGTCTTCGGGAGTCATATAGTTGGTAGTGATTTGTTTCGTTCCAATGGCTGGCGAACAGCCCATAGGGTTTGCATTAAACAAATCCTCTATCATTAATGATTGATTCTCTAAAGAAGTATAATTGCCGAGATCATCAATAATGGTTACTTCTGCATCCATTATTCTTCTATTGCCACCGCCATCTAACACTCCCGCGAACGTCGTTACAAATGAAACCGTGATTTCGTGAGGACCATAGTCATTGTCAATAAAACCCTCTACTATTAAAATATCCTGAGGATCCCCGGGACTAAAGTCAGCAGGGTTAATGCAACCATAAAGTAGCACTACTAATGAAAAAAAAATCGGTCTTCTAATCATCAAACTAACCACACTATTTTTAAAGCTGCCGTAACTCATCCGGATTAAATTCCCAAATAACCATTCGTTCAATATCATCTCCTCTGGAATCAGGAGAAAATCCAGTTCTCAATACATATAATTTTTCCTCGTAGACACAAAACGCCACATTACTTTCTTCGCTGGAACCTATAAATTTGTTTTTTTCTATCATTGATTGATCTATTAGGTCGATTTCAAATAATGATGAGCTTTCTATTCCTAGCCCAAGCAAAACCTTATTTTTTATTTTCACTGCTATATTATTAGATCCCATACTAACATCTGAAGACAAAAAATCAGTCCATTCTTCCACTTGAGGATCAAAACCAACAATCGTAAACTCATCCGACTGATAATAAAATTTCTCATTGTAAATAAAGTATGCTTCATCGGAAAGTATCGAGTACGGTGAAGTTCCTAGAGAAACAAATTCTCCGCTTTCCAAATCACCTTTCCATATTTTTTGGCTTATTGTTCTATCCGACAATAAACCTCCGAAGAAAAAATCAATACCGTTCAGATTAGCATAAATTGCGCTGGACAAACCTTCAATGGTAAGGTCTCCGTTTGTGGTCCATGTTGATGTGACGTGATCAAATGCCCAAGATTGTTTAGTCTGTACTATCGCACCTGGAATTTCTCCGGAAGTACCACTCCCAAAACCGAATCCATAATTAATTGGATTAGAAACCGGTATCGCTTGCTCCGGATCTGAAAAAACCGTCCAGTTATCATTGGTAACATTATAGCTATAAAAAGTCTGGTTAATGGTTCCCGCGTTAAAAAAATCTCTGCCATATCCAACAATTAAATTATCACCGGTTATGAAAAATACACATCCAATAAGTTGATCTTCCGTGGATATTTGACTTTTACTTTCCCACGAACCTATACGATAGGTAAACTCATCTTTATAGATGTATGAAGTCCCCTTCATCACTAAATCAATTCCTACAATAATTTCTGTCCCAATGTCCGGTACGGATACGATAAGCTCACTTTTGTCACGTAATAAAGTAATGTCTGCCTTCTTATCACCAAAGAATACTTCAACATCATCCGTAATATTTAATCCTTGAATTCTAACTTCATCGCCTATTTCTCCATCTAAAGGTTCTATGTTTAATATAGTAGGAACACTTGTTACAAATGAAATAGCTTCACCAAAAAATAGTTCATTACCAATTTTAACATACGCCTTCGTATAATAATGCGTTCC
>JBCCLN010000124.1:0-11553 GCA_039026865.1 Bacteroidota bacterium
ATTATTATTGAAATAATAAACTAAAGAAAATGATTTTCATAAAATAATATGTTGTCAATTTTTTAGTAAACTAGTCAATTTTAATAAAATCTAATTCCAAATATTTGATAATCAATCTATTAAGTAGCTAAATAGTAACGCTAACTAAAAGTACTTTCGTAAGTTTCTGATTTTCAAATAGTTGAATTTTAGTTAGATGGAAAAATTCGGGTTTTATTCATTGAGATGAGATAACAAGTGGAATAGGAGGTAATTGATTTCGAATGAGAGGACAACATCTTTCCCTAAATTTGAGGAATTAAAAATCATTCAGTGTGAATATTAGAATCCTTTGAAAAACCCGCCTTTTGGCCCAACTCTTCGTTACTCAAAATTTCAAAAGCCTCATTTACGATCAGTAAACTTACGTTTTTGAAATTCTGAAAGCCTCGATTTGAACCAAAATTCTAGTTTGTAAAGGATTCTATTCGACTACCTTAAATCAATTACTTGATCACCTCGCCACTATTTATGGTGAATAAGGCGGGATAGAGCACAGAAACTATCTTACTCTCATCAAAGACATCACCTCCTTAGAATTCAAATGCCGGTAACTGCCTCTTGGTAGGTTCTTTTTAGTGAGATGAGCAAACATGACTCGGTCCAGCTTTTTTACCTTGTAGCCTAAATGCTCAAAAATTCTTCGAACAATCCGATTCCTTCCAATGTGCACTTCAATGCCGATGTTACGATTGTCTTCCCCTATAATAGCCATTTCACTAACGGGAGCAAATCCATCTTCAAGCGTCACACCTTCCAGAATTTTTTCGAAATGCTCTTTAGTTATTGCTCTATCCAATGCTACTTGGTAGATTTTTTTTACTTTGTGTGATGGGTGAATAAGCTTTTTTGCCGTTTCTCCATCATTGGTAAAGAGTAATAGCCCGGTTGTTTCCTTATCTAATCTGCCCACGGGATAGATGCGTTCTTCACAAGCGTTTTCAATAAGTTCCATTACAGTCCGCTTGGCGTACGGATCTCTTGTAGTTGTGACAAATCCCTTTGGCTTATTTAGCAATACATATTGATGTTTTTCCGACCGGAGCCGCTTTCCTCTGTATTCAACCACATCACTTTTTTTTACCTTATAGCCCATCTCAGTAAGTACCTTGCCATTTACTTTAATCTTTCCTTTAACTATAAGGGTATCAGCATCCCTTCGAGAACAGACTCCTGAATTTGCTATAAAACGATTCAGTCGAATCTCGGCAGCCGTTGCTTTTTCTTTTTTATTAGGACGGTTCATTATTCCTTCTCTTCGCCAATGGTATTTTCTTCGGTAGAGAAGTCTTTTGGAGTAGGAAGTTCTTTCAAATCATTGATCCCGAAATAATCCATGAAACGCTCACTGGTCCCATATAATATTGGCCTACCTACACCGTCGGATTTTCCCTTGACTTCCACCAACTCCTTTTCTAACAGTTTCTGAATCGCATAGTCACAATTAACTCCTCTAATTTGCTCTGTCTCACTTTTTGTGATGGGTTGTTTATAGGCTATGATGGACAACGTCTCCAATGCAGCGTTGGATAATCGTTTTTTTGACTGTTGTTTGAGTAGTATCCCAATACTAGCTTGATAAGCTGGTTTTGTTAAAAACTGGTAACCTCCTCCTGATTTTACTAACTCCATTGAAAAATCATCTGCGGCAAATTTTTCTTGAATTGTATTTAATCCGTCAGAGATATCTTTCGATGGCACTTCCGCATCAAACATCTCTTTGAGGCAGTCCTGTACCTCCACTTCAGTGATTGGCTTTGGCGAGCAAAAGACGAGTGCTTGAATATGATTTGCTAAGTAATCCAATTTAGGATCTATTCATTTTAGCATCTATACTTTGAGTAGTGTGAGGCACCGCTCTTAGCCGCTCTTTTGAGATCAATTTTCCGGTATCAATGCAAATGCCATAGGTACCATTTTTAATCCTCACCAATGCATTTTCTAGGTTGTTAATGAACTTTTGTTGACGACCCGCTAATTGACTCAATTGTTCCTTCTCTGCGGTATCAGCTCCATCCTCTAAGGTCTTCACTGAAGAGAAGTTGTCACCAGTATCTTCAGATTCTCTTGTCAAGGACGCTTTAAGGGAGTGCAGTTCCTGTTTTGCCTTGTCTAATTTTTGATGGATAAGCTCTTCAAATTCCTTAAGTTCTTCGTCGGAATATTTCGTTTTCTCACTCATTTTAGTAAAGTTTAGTGACCAACATTAGAAAGACTGTTGCGAAAATACGCAGTTGAGGGAGAATTTTAAAAAAAGATTAGCGACTTATCCAGGGTAATCTCATTTTACATGTCTAGTCATTTTTCTCTATAATAATCAGCAATGCAAACTCACTTTTAACTCACATGATATTCAAATGCCACGCGCTCTTGGTAGAATGCACTAATAAGCCTCCAGGTATTTCGTCAACACAAAGATGTAAACTGCATTCTGTTTTCTTTAATGGAACTAGTGATTGATTTAGCAGAAGTTTTCGACCAAACCTTTAAAATTTTCAATATAAATAATGCATTGTTTTTAGCTAAAAACTATCTTTATTTTAAAATTCTAAATTTATATACATGATACAGTATTGATTGTCAAAGACGATCAGAATTTATGTTGAATTAGCTCTTTTGCTCTTGTAAATAGCATCTTATTTGGAATTTTACCGACCTCCCTTTTGAATGTTACTAATAGATGATCTAATTAGGTCATCGTTTTTGAAACAAAACTGTGCAATCTTTTCAAATTCAAACTTTTGTTAAGAATTGAAAAGCTTTTATCAAAATTCGTGAGGAGCGAATAAAGAAAAAGTTAGAGGAGAATGAGCTGTTTAGCTATGAAAGAAGGTATATATCTTTATCAAAAAGACGTATCAAATTTTGAGGCAAGAATTAATGGAAATCTGGGTTCTTTAGAATTCAGACTTCTTACGCGAATGTTCCTACTTCGGATTGGTCAGCGAGCAACTTTTGTAGCCGTTGCTAAATTTCATATTATTGAAATAGTGGTAGACCACACCTTCTCACACGGATTAATTCTTTTATTTAATATTCTTCCCCCTTGCTGAATCAACACATTTTTCTTTTCTATCTGCTGTTTTTTAGAGTTACCCCATATTTAAAAACTAATGAACTTACCCATCGCCATGACTACCAGTTTTCTGGTTACGCTTACACTTATTCCAATAGTAATCAGAATATTTAAATCATTTGATTTATTAGACCAACCTGATCGTAGAAAAATCCACAAAATAAGCACACCTTCACTGGGTGGTATCGCCATATTTTTTGGGCTAATGGTAGCTCTGTCTATTTCCCTTCCGTTTACCAATCTCACAGACGAAAAATACTTTTTGGTAGGAGTTCTTCTCATTTTTTTGCTTGGCGTGAGGGACGATCTTTCAAGTCTGCACGCAAATCATAAACTAGTTGTGCAGATTTTTGCTGCTACATTAATCGTGTTTTTTAAAGGCATCAAAATAAGTGGTCTGAACGGTCTTTTCGAAATAGATACTTTTGGTTGGTATTTTGATGAATTGTTCACCATTTTTCTAATTGTAATTATGACCAACGCTTTCAATTTAATAGATGGAATTGATGGTTTGGCCGGTTCAATCGGGTTGCTAATTTCAATGACGTTTTGTTTCCTATTTTCTTACTCAGGCCATCATTCTAGCGCTGTTCTGTCACTCGCGTTGGCGGGTGCAGTGCTTGCCTTTTTAATTTACAACTGGTACCCATCCAAGGTATTCATGGGTGACACCGGATCTATGATGTTAGGATTCATATTAACTGTCCTTTTTATTAAATTTCTCTCAGTTCCTTTACAAGGGTCCGGACAGGTTTCCCCAGTGGCATTGGTCTTTTCTCTTTTTATTCTTCCTACTTATGATACGTCAAGGGTACTTTTAATCCGTTTTTTCACTGGGAAGCATCTACTTACTCCGGATAGAAATCATATTCATCACGTGCTATTAAAACTTGGTTACAATCATGGTCAGGCTACTATTCTACTGATCGGATATAATCTAATCCTTTTTCTGACTGTGGTTACACTTCAACCAATAGGAGAACTTTGGCTAATCTCATCAATCACGTTTCTTACGGTGAGCATTGGTGGGGTTTTAGATAAAAAAATTATTAAAAGAGAAGCTGCAAGAATGAGTCAGGTGTATACATCTCAAATGAACATTTCCAAGACTGCCTAGCTAGCATATCAATCTTATTATTTTTACTTTTCGATCAGAATTTTTAGGAAAGCATGCTAGAGAAAGTTAAATCTTATATTTCTGAAATAGAAAACATTAAAGCGCAAACAGAAGAAGATATTGAAGCTTTTAGGCTTAAATTCATAGGGAGAAACAACGTTATAAATGGTCTTTTTTCTGAATTTAAATCCATGCCGGCGGAACAAAAAAGAGAATTGGGGCCTAAACTCAATCAATTGAAAAACCTTGCCCAGGAAAAGCTCAAAAAACTGTCTTCATCAATACCAGACACTGATCTTCATGGTAGTGAAGTAGATGTCACACTTCCAGGTATTTCAAATACTGGAGGCTCCATCCATCCTATTTCTCAGGTGAAGAGTAGGATGATTGAAATCTTTGAACGGCAAGGATTTAATGTTCAGGATGGACCTGAGATAGACAACGATTGGAATAACTTCACGGCCCTAAACTTTCCTGAAAATCATCCTGCAAGAGAAATGCAGGATACTTACTTTATCGAAAAAGACCCCGATGTTCTATTACGAACTCATACATCGAACGTTCAAATTCGATTAATGAAGAAGAAAAAACCTCCGATCCGATCTATTATGCCTGGTAGGGTTTATCGTAATGAGGCTATTTCTGCTAGAGCCCATTGTTTTTTTCATCAAATGGAAGGACTAGTGGTCGGTGAAACCATAAGCTTTCGAGATCTGAAGAATACCTTGTATCATTTTTCAAGAGAAATGTTTAGTAAAAAAACGAAGATACGCCTTCGTCCATCTTACTTTCCATTTACTGAACCGAGCGCCGAAATTGACATCAGCTGTTTTATATGTGGTGGTCCTGGCTGTAAAATATGTAAAAAGACAGGTTGGGTTGAGATCGGAGGATCAGGCATGGTAGATCCGAATGTTTTGGAGAATTGCGAAATTGATCCAATAAAGTATAGCGGATTTGCTTTTGGGATGGGAATAGAAAGAATTGCTATGTTAAAATATCAGATTGACGATTTACGTCTTTTTTCCGAGAACGATGTTCGGTTTTTAAAGCAATTCTGAGATAATCTGTTCCTCTGATATTCCCTCGGCCTCCGCTTTAAAGTTTTTTACGATTCTATGCCGCAAAACTGGTGCTGCTACAAATCTAACATCCTCGATATCTGGTGAGTATTTTTTGTTTACGAGCGCATTGCACTTCGCCGCTAAGATGAGAAATTGTCCTGCTCGGGGACCCGCTCCCCATTCCAGATATTCTTTCGCTTTTTTATCCGATTTTTCTTCACCGGGACGTGTTTTTGCAACTAAGTTGACAGCATATTCAAACACATTATCTGTCACAGGCACTTTTCTAATAAGTTTTTGGAACTTCATTATGGTGTCTTTGGAAATAACCGACGAAACTTCCGAGGCGATTTCCGAGGTGGTTTGCTTTACTACTTGTAACTCATCTTCATATTTAGGATAATTTAATTTAATCATAAACATGAACCGATCTAGCTGAGCTTCAGGTAGCGGGTAGGTACCTTCTTGCTCAATTGGGTTTTGGGTAGCCAACACAAAAAAAGGTTTATCCAATTGGTAGTTTTCCCCTGCAATGGTGACTGCTCCTTCTTGCATTGCTTCCAGAAGGGCAGATTGTGTTTTAGGCGGTGTTCTATTTATTTCGTCTGCCAAAATTACGTTTGAAAATACCGGTCCTTTAATAAATCTCAAATTTCGATCCTTATCAAGCGTTTCGGCTCCCAGGATATCAGATGGCATAAGGTCGGGAGTAAATTGAATTCGATTGAAATCAAGAGAAAGACACTTTGATACGGTTTGAACTAAAAGTGTTTTGGCTAATCCGGGTACTCCAACTAAAAGCGAATGTCCGTTGCAGAAAAGCGAAGTAACAAGTAACCTAATAACTTCAGACTGACCCACAATCTTTTTTGCTATCTCCATTTCAAGTGTAGAAAAATCTTGTGCAAGTTGGTCTGCTAGTGCTACATCTGCTTGTTCGGCCATTCTTATTTATTTTAGAGATTTTAGTTTATTAGTTGGTAAGATTACAATAGTCATATTCAGGATCCAGCTCGATGAATACGTTGCTTCTCGCCTTTTCGAACCATTGTGATATCTTCAAATTCTTTTTCCTTGCAAGCGCTGCAGCGGCTATTTTTTGATAGTCCTCATCTAGATTGGCCAGATGAGGTTTGATCTTGTTTTTGAAATAGATGATCCTGTATGCAAACGACCCGTCTGGCTGCTGAAATTTAAGAGGTTTTGTAATGTTCCCAATTTTCATCGTATCGATAGTAAAGAAAACATTTGGATCAAGCTGTTCTGCTGGCACTCTTAACGCTCCAGTTTCATCCTGAAAAAATCCACCAGCGGAGGAGGTTTCCTGATCATCGGAGTATTCCTTCGCGGCAGCTTGAAAAGTAAGCTTTTGTTCTATTATTGTTGTTCTTATACTATCTAAATACTTCTCAGTCTGATCATAATCGGCTTGATTTGGTTGAGGTGTTATCAGAATGTGTCTTGTTCGGTAGGTATTTCCTCGTTTTTCCAACAACTCAATGATATGAAATCCAAATTGAGTCTCTACAGGCATTGAAATTTCCCCTTGTCCTAATGACAAAGCTGTGGCCTCATACTCAGGAGCCAGTTCTCCTCTCCCATAAAAGCCAAGCTCACCACCTTTCCTAGCGGAGCCCGGATCTTGTGAATATTGCCTCGCCAAATCCGAAAATGCTTCGCCATTCTCTATCCTGGATCGAAGATCCATCAAAAGATTTTTCACTTTGTCCTTTTGTAACCTACCCGGTTTGGTATGTTTTACTACCTGCGCAATGGAAACTTCTGTTGAAAAATAAGGAAGTGAATCTTGAGGTATATTTTTGAAGAATTTCTTCACCTCGGAAGGCGTTATTTTCATATCGGCAGTTAATTCGGATTGCATGCGTTGAATCGTGAGCTGTTCTTTAATGTTATCGAAAATTTCTGATCGTATACGTTCAATACTTTTCCCGTAGGCTTTTTCTATTTCCTGCTCTCCACCAAATTGCTGGGCCATGTAAGCTAGTCTTCGATCCAGATTGCTATTAACCTCTGCATCTAGGATGAAAATAGAATCAATTTCAGATTGTGCCATAAGCATTTTATTCACAACTAGCTGTTGTAAAATTTCACATTTCGCGTTTATTCCGCTAGCCTGTCCTTGTGATAGATAATCTAGATAAGACCTTTCCAATTCGGATTTGAGTATAACGTAATCATCTACTTTAGCAATGATTTTATCGATAACAACTCCATCCTGAGAAAGCGCAATATCACTCAGAGTTAATAAAAACAAGAAGTTAATCACTATATATTTCAAACGCATTAGATTGTACTGCTTCATCATATATTTTCTTCTCCAATTCCTTTTTCAATGCAATTTTACGTTTGTTTATAATTACATCTTTCACGTTTTCTGAAATAAACTCCACCGGTGCAATTTCTCCTATGAGTCTATAATCAAAGATTTTCAAAAAATAGACAAAATCTTCGTCCGATACTTCTATCGAACTTTTGGTTTTTAAAAGCTGAATTTTGTTGGTCACCTCTCTCAGTGGAGTTTCCAATAAAACATCATCGAACTTTATCCAAACAGAATCTTCCGTGAAGGATTTAACTGCATGTTCGTGTGCGTATTTCCAAATTTTCGCTTTATCCTCATCATAGTTTCTTAAGCTTCTTTTCATCTGCCAAATTTGAGGTGCCGTATTGGGTATTTTGAAATATAGGCACTTTGCGAGATTTTGTCTGAGTATAAAATTCTCAGATTTTTCGGTATAATACTGTTCAATTTCTAGCGCTGAAACGTCTTTGTTTAAATTGGTATTGATATACCTTTCTTCTAACTCATGGACCATTAAAGCATATTGATAATCCAATACTTTGCTTTGAATTTGTGCTTCATTAAAGTCAATGGCTTCTTCAGCCTTTTGTATCATAAGCTGCTTTTTTATCCAATCGGTCACAAATTTTTCAGCAAATGTAGTACTATCTGCTTTGGATAGATTAGTTGGTGTTAATTCTGCTATACTCTGTTCTAAAAGTGTTTTTTCGCCTACTCTTGCCACAATTTTTTCTGGCTCTATTTGCTTTGGTTGTAGGTATTCGCAAGATGTAAATACCAATAGAGTTAAAACCAAACAATATTTCACTTAGGAATGAGTTTAATCAACCTGCAAATATTGCAATTCTTTTCAGTGGAAAATTCAATTTTATCCATTATTCGCTTTACCAAAATGAGTCCTAGTCCCCCTTGCCGTCTTTTAGAAACAATTTCTTCTAGCGAAGGTGATTGATATTCATTGATATCAAAACCTACTCCTTTATCCCGAAAAGTAAATATGATTTGTCTTGGTCTGAAAGCGATATCAAACTCAATTTTACTTTCAGGGTTGCAATCATTTGCATGAATAATAAGGTTTGCACAAACTTCATCTACGGCAAGTACTAATTTGTGGGCTTGAAGATCCGGAACTTTTTTATCTTCTAAGGTATCAGAAGTGAATTGGCGTATCTTTACCAACTGATCCTTTCTACATTCTATGATAATCTTATTGTTCATAGAACGATTGAATCGCCTCTTCTTCTGTCTCTGTGATTTTCAGTAATTTCTCTAAACCTAAAATAGCAAAGACTTCTTTTACAGATTCGTTAATACCAAAAAGAACCAAATGGATATTTTCAATTTCAAATTCATCTAAATGGGAAATAAAAACTCCTAACCCTGCCGATGAAATATAACTGAGTTCTGAAAGATTAACTGCTATTTGTTTTTCTTCGTTTTCGATCGCTTCTTTTAATGCATTGTCCAAGTGAATACTGGATTCTGCATCTATTTCTCCATGAACAGCAATAAGGTGAACGTTATTCTTCTTATTGGTTTTAATTTCTGTCATTTTCCCTGTCTTTAAATCGTAAGACTATAAACGTATAATCATCTTCAATATCGACTTTCCCAATAAATTCGGATAAATCATCTTTTATTCCTTCTTTAATTTGATTAGGAGATTTCGAGCGATGTTTTTCAAATGATTGTTTTAGTCGCTTGCTTCCAAATTGCTCTCCATCCGGATTTTTAGCTTCGGTGATGCCATCCGTATATAATAGAAGCGTATCGCCTTTATTATATTCTACAATACTGCCATTAACGTAATTGTCATAAGATGAGTTTCTTAAAATTCCCAAACCCATTCCTTCCGATTCAAGAAAACTCACATTATCATGTTGGGTACAATAAATAAGTGCAGGACAGTGACCAGCTCTGGAGAAGCTAAGTTTGTTTTTATCTGTATCTATATCAAAATAAATTGCTGTGATAAATGAAGATTTGTTCAAGCATTGACTTAATGCCATGTTTGCTTTTTTATTGAATTCTTTAGGTGAGAGACCCTGTCGGGCCAAGCTGTGGAAAATTCCCTTCATTTGTGCCATTTGAAAAGCAGCACTGGTGCCTTTTCCCGAGACATCTCCTATAATTAGTCCAAATTGATTTTTTTTATATTCCAGGATATCATAATAATCTCCACCAACCTCATCAGCGGCCTTGGAATACGCCTCCATGGTAAGATGGTTATTATTGATTAAGGATGTAGGAAGAAGGCTTTCTTGGACTGTTTTGGCGATTTTCAATTGTTCTTTGTATCGCTCATTTTCCAATGATTCTCTTATCAACAAAAGGTTTTCTAATGAAACGCTGGCTTGATTGACAAATGTGGTAACAATACTAACCATCTCCCTATTAAAGGCTTCAGATACTTCATTTAAAAGAGCCACGTATCCGATCTGTTCTTTCTTTACTATTATTGGTAATGCTATAATAGATTTATATTGAGAATGTTTGAGATTACTGCTTAGCCTATTGATATTTAACTCATTCTTGAATTCTAAGTGTAAAATTTCTTTGATAAACGAGTGTTCTATTTTTAGTTTTATTTCATCTACATTTTTGTTTTTCAAATTTCTAATCATCTGTATTTTACCCTTTTCGTCATTCACTTCCAGCCAAGCGGCATCAGCAAAAACTGCGCTCATCGCGCTTTCTAAGAGTGTTTTATAGGTTTGATCGGTTGTCTGTCCCCTTGGTACCGATTGACTCAATTTTTGAAAATCTAATGCCTCTTTTAATTTTTGCTCAAAAACAGAAGAAGTGGGCAAATTGAAAAGTGTAACCAATACTGATATTAGCGCATATGAGAAAAGAAAAGCTAAAAGTCCCCAGATAAAGACACGATCGAGCAAATTAATAACGAGTACGTTGGTGCTTGAAAAACGATTTAAATTCAAGAAAAAATGATACAAGTAGATACCCGATAAGATGATGAACAATATGCCTTTCCATTTTTGGCGGAAGTTTAAATAAGCTACCCATTTAAGATTAAAAACAAGAATCAGAGAGAAAAGGCAAAGTACAAAAAGAGTGAAATTGAAGTAAGGAGAGAGTATTTCTAAATTAAGAAAATCAAAAACCAGTGCGACGGCCAGTGCTATTTCAAAAAAGCTCCACAATTGGATTAGGTTTTTAGATTTTTGATAAAGGATTAGTCGTTTCCAAACCACAAACGTTGAGACCATGAAAATGGTCACAAGTCCCACGAGTAGGGTGTAGAAAAAATTGATTGTGAGCGGGCTTTCTATGATGCTACTATTGGCAAATATGTAGAAGAATCCCTGTATTCCAAGTGATATTAAGGTAGTAACTAAACCTGTGATAAATACCTTCCATAAGAGGTCAGTAAAGTTGAGAGAATCCGCTTTTGTAATGACGTACCTGTAATAAATGAATGTCAAAACAACGAAAAGAGAAAAAGATATCTGAGGGAAGGCACTTGAATAGTCAACCTTCATTTCATAATTCTTCACATACATCAAATAGATGTTAGAGCCAGCGAAGAGAATCCAAAATAAAAGTGCTCCAAGAAAGCTTAAGCGTATTTTGAGCTTGGTAGACACGCTTACAAAAATACCATTCTTGGTCTATATAGCTTCTAAAGCTGTATATACGAAGGTTAATATTTGTTAACCTAACGCGCAGTCAAGAGCATAGACTTTGAGGAATTTCACCAGGATGAAGAGACCTTTATGTCCGTCTAGGGCGGACAAAAAAAATTAGTGATTTCTTTATATATAAATGCTAAGTTTATAGGTAATGATTTCTATTCCTCTATGTCTACGAGGTCAGATTCCTGTTTTAAGCGCCATTATTTGTCAATTTTTAATAATTGCGTTCTGGGTCAAATTGAGGCGGATTATATTTTCGATTTGGGTGTCCCAGCTCAAAA
>JBCCLN010000125.1:0-11491 GCA_039026865.1 Bacteroidota bacterium
AAAAGTTTATATACGGTTCCATCCTCTCCCGTAACTTTAAATTCTTCAATACTGATGCCACTTTTCTTGGTTATTTCCACTTTTATAGGTGGATTGTTTAGCACTTTGGGTTTCAGAAAATCTTCGTTGGGATCGATACTTATGGTGAAAAAAGCATTTAAACCCATAACATTCAGCATAAAATAATCCACTTGCGCCACCTTGGTAAGCTAAATCGATATATTTTTTGCTTAACCACTACCTGGGCAGTTTGATCCACATTATTCATCACAAATAGACAAATAGTGGCGGGTTTCCAATTAGCCAATTTAGGAGCTTTCTTAATTTTTTTCACAAAAATCATTTTTTCGGTTAGGGTAAAGCCAAAGTGAGTCGAATAATTATAAAAGCATTTGATAAGTCTTTTTTTGATATGAAGATTACTCCTGACTTACTCGAAAAATATGCACAGGGAAAGTGTGCCTTTGAAGAGGAAAAAGCCATTGAACACTGGCTTCAAACACCCGATCCCAATGACCAGGAAGTTGATTCAAGTATTACCCCCTTTCAAGAAAACAAGATTTGGAAAGCGATTAACGCAGATATGATTGCTAAGGAAAACCAAAAAGCACCATTCAAGCGTATCTGGGCTGTGGCCGCATCCGTTGCGTTGCTAATTAGTGTTGGGTTGGTTTTCAAACTTTTCAGAGCAGAGCAAGAGGTTTACACAGCAGGGCTAGGAGAAATAAACCGCATTACACTATCTGACGGTACGAATGTGACGTTGAATTCAGGTTCTGAGCTGATCGTGCTGGCAAATTTTGAAAGTGATGTACGAGAAGTAACGTTTTCAGGAGAAGCCTATTTTAAAGTTGCCAAAGATGCAACTCGTCCGTTTATCATCACTACCGCCACTTCACGTACTGAGGTGTTGGGCACAGAATTCAACTTGAAAAGTTATCCCCAAGAAGCGGTGACCCTAACACTCACCGAAGGAAAAGTGGCTTTTTCAGGGAAAGGACATTTATCTGATCAGTATGCAACCGTACTCCCAAATGAGCAGGTGGTCCTAGACAACCGGCTGCGAAAATATCGGGTAGATGCTTCCAAGCATAGTGCATGGATGCACAATGAGTGGTACTTCAATAATGAGCCACTCATCGAAATTATCAAAAGGCTTGAGAGAAGTTTTGATGTGCGTATTTCGGTCAATCGAAAAGAGCTCCTTCAAAGCACCTTCAAAGGAAATTACCGGAATCCAATCCTCGACTTATTGCTGGAGGATATGGGGTTTGTAATGAATTTCAACTATTCCCTACAGGTCAAAAAAATCACTATTCAATGAACCACAAAAAATACATGAATCACTTATACCCTTTCAATTCAACCTGTAAGAAGACCATACTTAGGTGGCCTACTACAAGGTCAGCTTTTGTACTAGCCCTCCTTCTCTTTTTCGTTTCGAATCCAATAATCAGGATACAAGCCCAAAAGGTATCAAGTCTCGAAAAAAGAATATCTATCTCCTTTAATGGTGATAATCTTACCACAGCACTAAAAAAGTTAGAAAAACAAGCAAAGCTCTCTTTCTCCTATTCAGACACCTCTTATAAGACCGACAAAAAGGTCACGAACCGTTTTACTAACGTTGCTGTACAATCAATTTTGGAGAGCTTATTTGAAGATTACCAGGTGACACTTCGAGAGCGTGGGTCTACAATCCTTATAAAAATCCAGGATGCACCTCAAAACAGGCCTTCTGCATCTATTCAAACAGGGAACATCAATGGGGTGGTAGTCGATCAGTTCGGTGAATCTCTCGGATTTGCAACAGTTGCCTTAAAAGGGACACAAAAAGGTGTTTTTACTAACATCAATGGAAGTTTTAGAATTAATAAAATTCCTGTTGGGAAACAAATACTCCAGGTTTCAAATATCGGATACGAGTCAGCGGATGTTGAAGTATCGGTAAAAGCAGATCAAACCACACGTATCAGGATAGAACTGCAAGAGTCCGTTAGCCAATTGGAAGAAGTTGTTGTAGAGGCTGAAACTGAAAAGGAAAAACTTGAACGGTCTGCTCAAGCTATACGCGTAATCGAAACCAGAGAAGTTAAACTACAAACTGCCGATCTCGGGAAAGTGCTTGCCAGTACCGAAGGTGTCAATGTGCGTCGTGCAGGTGGATTAGGGTCTAATACGGTATTTTCTTTGAATGGACTCCAGGGAGAGCAGGTGAGATTCTTCTTAGATGGAATTCCACTTGATTTTATAGGCAATATTGGGGGGGTAGCTAACGTACCTGTCAATTTGGTTGAGCGTGCAGAAATTTATAAAGGAGTTGTTCCCATTCGATTTGGAGCTGATGCACTTGGGGGTGCGATAAATCTGGTAAGCAAACAAAGTTCCATAGAAAAAGGAGGTGGGTTTTCCTACCAGTATGGCTCATTCAATACCCATCGGGCTACGGCTGATTTTCAATACCGACCAGATGCTAGTAAGTTGTATGTGAGCGGAAATGCTTTTTATGACTTTAGCAAAAACAACTACGAAGTAGACGTTACGATTGCTGATGAAAATTTCCAAACAGTTCCTGTCACGGTGGAACGATTCCACGATGATTATGAGGCTTTAGGGGTTTTTTTAAAAACAGGGCTACACGATTTGAAATGGGCTGACAACATTTCCATACAAGGTTTCTATTCTGATTTTTTTCGAGAAATACAAAACGATGTTTTCATGGAACGAGTGTTTGGGGAACCTGTGATTAATTATAAAGTTTACGGCGGTCTTATCAATTGGATAAAAAGATGGAAAAAGGTATCAATTGATTTTTCATCAGGTTATTCTTATGATCAAAATAACTTCACTGATACTTCTACCTGTGTGTACAACTGGTTGGGTGACTGTGTTTTAAGAAATCCAAATCCAGAATCTGGTGGTGAGTTTAGTAGAGGTCCAACCGAGATTAAAGTTTGGGACCACAACTATTTTACACGTTTGATAGTTGAATATCGTCTCGATAATAAGCAAAAAGTCACTCTAGCATCTGCTCCTACCTACGTAGCAAGAGATGGAAGGAATCAGAGACTAATTGGTACTGACCGGCCTGATGTTCTTCAAAACGATCAAAATGTTTTACTTCTTGTTAATGGATTGGAATATGAATGGAAATCGGAAGAAAAAGGTTTAGAATTTCTAATTTTTGGAAAAAGCTACCTTAATGATCTTAATGCTGATTTTCTGGATTTTGAAAACTTGCCAATCACTAGAGAAGAACAAAAACACTATTGGGGATATGGTGCAGGATTTAGAAAAACCCTGACACAACGTTTGGCTTTAAAGGGCTCTTACGAGTGGTCCACTCGCCTCCCAACCGCAAATGAACTCTTTGGCGATGGAAATCTGACCAGAGCGAATATTAGGCTTCAGCCCGAGAGAAGCCACAATGCTAACTTGGAATTAAGCTATACTACTAACCGCCCTGCTGCTGGTAGTTGGAAGGGATCTGCAAATCTATTCTACCGAGACGCAGAAAATATCATCCTTTTACTTCCCTTCGGGCCCATCTTCGTAAATCAAAATGTATTCGAAGCACTTTCTGTGGGCGTTGAACTAACGGGTACTTGGGCTTCAAAGAATGAGAGGTTGCAAATCAGCGGGAACGCAACTTGGCAGGATTTCAGGAATAAATCTGATGATGGTGTATTCAGACGTTTTGAAAACGACAGGATTCCCAATCAGCCTTATCTGTTCGGTAATCTCGCAAGTCGATACCGATTTAATGACCTGCTTGGTAAGTTTGATCAATTGGACATATTTGCTAGTTCACGATATGTAAATGAATTTTTTAGAAACTGGGAAAGTGTTCAAGCTTCTAATAAAATTGAAATCCCCAGTCAGTTTACGCACAACTTAGGTATCACCTACTCAGAAAACATAGCGGGTTCAAGAACATCCTTGACCCTTGAGGCTCAAAACATTACAAATGTCGAGGTATTCGATCTTTTTGGAGTGCAACTCCCCAGAAGGATGTATTTCGTGAAGTTGAGTACCACTTTGTAATACCAATGTATAAATAACTAATAGAAATTGTGAAAAAAAGTAAAATGATGAACAATTTAAAATTTTACAAACTACTAACGTTGGCGCTAGGATCAGTATTCATGACTGCCTGTGACAATGATGATGATGATGGTGTTGGGCCATCTAGTAATTCTGAGGCTAATTTTGCAGTATATTCCTGGACAAGTACACCAAGTGGTAATGTTGCATTTGTAAATATTGCACCATCTCTTGCTACTGAGCTCAACTTTGACGCGGATAATTCTTTGGAGTTTGAAGGATCGTTTGATTTATTCGGACCTGATGGAGAAGGTTATTTTATCGCATCTACGGGAGCTGTTTTAACACGTTACGATGTTGCAGAGGATGGTACGATAACTCAAGGTGGTTCGTTTGATTTATCCAACACGGGTATAGCATTTGTTAGTCACTGGAACTCGGAGTTTGTTAGTCCAACGAAGGCTTACTACTTAGATTTCAATAATCCGATCATTGTAGAATACAACCCAATGGATATGACAGTAACTGAAGTGATTAACCATCCCGCATCCTTTAATATTGAAGGGTACAGTTACAGTACGCCATTCGCTACTACTATTGATGGAGATATCTATACATCAATAGATTATTTTAGTGAAGACTTTAACGATAGACCAGATGGCGTTCACATCATGAAGATCGAAACGTCAACAAATACATTGTCTATGATTTCTGACCCGAGGCATTTTGTTGACAGACAATCAATTCACAAAGGTCCTGACGGATTTGTTTATATTGCTAGTGAGTTAGATCACGCTTTCATCAAAAGTCAAGAAGGAACTCCGGAAGATTATATTTTAAGAATTGATCCGAATACGAATCAATTTGATCCAAACTTTGAAGTTTCAATTATTGAGAACTCAGGAATAGACAGACCTGTTTATGCTTCTGCAATGCTTGATAATGGAGATGTTGTTTGTTACATAAGATCAGCGAATGCTCCGGAATACACAGACAAGTGGGATGCAGATCGTTGGAACGCCGCAATAGCTTCCGCTCCCGATTATTCGGAGGTAGAAATTTTCACCGATCTATCATTAGCGCCTCCGGGCTTAAAAGTAGCAGAATTTGACGGTGAAACCTTAATTCAGCATTATAATGGGGATTATTCAGAGTTGAGTTTCTACAGCTATGATTCTGGTAGGGATCCTGAATTAGTTTTTGAATTTCCTGAAGGCGAAAACCCATGGAACTTTGTACGTTTGAGAAAATGAGTCCACTCTGAAAAGTCAAAATCAGATCAAAAATTGATCCATACAGTCAAATTCGAGGGTTTAAAAGCCTGAAACAGGGTTTTCGGAGCGGACTCAGAAAATAATTTGTTCAATTTTCATTCAGCGAATGGTGATCATTTGATCACCATTCGCTCCTATGTTATTTTTTTCTTACTTGTGAGGCTAAAAAAGAGCATCAAAAATAAAATTATCGGGCCAGTTCTCCTTTGGCTAGGCCTAGCCTCTGATATCATTATTTTTATCGTATCTATTACCGGTTGCATTTATGTATTTGAAAAGGAATTTCAGAATGTTATTTATCATGACTATTTCTTGAAGAAAAGTGATTTAGCTAAAAATTAAGTTGGCCGGCCTAAGCAAGCAAGTGAGCTTATTTTCATTGCAGAGCCAGCGCAGGACAATCGCTATAAAGGCTAATTCTATTGAAATAGGCCAGTCATAGACCCAAACGCAGGGCAGACTAGACAATAGAGGAAGTGGCACAAAGTAGTGTGGAAGAGAAGCCCCGCGAGTCGTAGATTTAGACTTAACCCGCATCATTCACCAAAAACAGTGGTGAGTTGATTCAAGTAAATGATTTACAGTAGTTGAATGTTCATTCTGAATCCGATTGAAGTAGGCATTTAGTAAATACTTAAAAATAGCTTAATGGTTCATACGAGCGATTTAAACTTGAAATCAACCAATTCCTAGGCGACTTGCTTGATGTGGAGGATGAATTTCTTCGTTTACAGCTTTATAGAGCCATTTATTGCTTACTACAATAATCCGATTTAGTAAACCACAGTTTATGCCAATCCTCACATAAGTTGGTGTGAAAGCCTTAACCTGAGCTTGAATGCTCAGGTCGAGGCTGCTCGGATTACATCTTTGTTGACTATCCATTGCAGCATCTCATAAATCCTCTTTGGATAGGTCTGGATTTATGTGTTTGACCTATGCGACTTGCTAAGGTGCGCGGCTGTTTATGTGTCTGTAGTCTATTTTCAATTGCATACATGGAATTCCCATCAACTTATTCGTTCTCAGTTGGTCTGCTAAGGATGTTGAGTTTATGCATTTCATTCTTTTATTATTCGATAGGTTATGCGCTCGCTTTCCGTTCCGCTGAGAGTTATCAAGTACACTCCTGCGTTCAGATTTTGTAAGTCAATAGTTCGGGTATTCGCCTCAAAGAGTTGTTTTCCCGAGAGTTCGGAAATAACTGCCCTCTCAAAGTTGCTCCAATTGATGTTTAAGTGGGTTTTAACTGGGTTCGGATACAAGGATACTTTACTGTTTAGATTACCTATGTTCATAATCGACCTAAAATTGGCAACCTATTGAGAAGTTACCACATAATTGAATCAATCTTTTTCTAACAGAAACGTTTAATACAATAAGCATCATAAGGATTGTTAAAAGATTATACTAGTGTGAGCTAAACCTTTTGAATGGACTTATGATGGAACAAAAAATAGTTCGATAAATAACAAATCTTCACACTAGCTATGAAAGAGAGATTACTGACACTATTGTTTTTAGGGATGTGCATCCTGGCACATTCTCAAAACGAGGCAAACATATGGATTGTGGGTGAGGATTTTGGTTTTGATTTCAATTTTGGAAGGTTTCAGTTTTTTGACCGGCCTGAGTTTAAAGAAGAGGCTTTTCAAACTACTGCTTCAATATGTGATCCAGTGACCGGAGAATTGCTATTCTTTTTTTATGAAAATCGAGTCTGGAATAGAAGTTTTTCATTAATGCCAAATGGAGATGACATAATGAGTGGGTCTGGCTTTGGACAGCAAGCGTTGATAGTACCGCACCCAAATAATAGAAATAGATTCTATCTTTTTACGGTAGTTAGCACCACTCGAATAGATGGTAGTATTTCCGAAAATAATGGTCTTTATTACTCATTGATCGATATGCGTCTAAAGGGGGGCTTAGGAGATGTAGTTTCGGGCACCAAAAACACACTTTTAATATCCAACCCAATTGAAGCACTTACAGGAACGCTTCACGCAAACGGCAGAGATTTTTGGATAATCACTCGTGAGTACGATTCCAATCGTTTCGTAGTATTTCGTCTTTCTAATGAAGGTGTTTTATCCCCTTCTTTTCAACCCTTTGGCTTAGTGTATCCTCCATTCCCTATAGGCATATCAAGTGGAATGCTACAGTTTTCACCGAACCGAGCATATCTGGCATTCCGTTTTGATTTAAGTGGCCAACCATTTGAGTCTGATGGTAGCCCTAGAGAATTATCTCCATTAGAATTATATGATTTTGATGCTTCTTCAGGTATAATCAGTAATCGAAGAGTTTTAGGGAATTTTTTTGGTAATGCATCAATAGCTTTTTCACCAAACAATAAAAAACTATATTATGCTGATCTTCATGCTAATCCGGGTTTATTTACTGAATACTTGAATCAGTATGATTTAACGGCTAGTTCAACTCAAGGTATTATTAACTCAAGAGAAACCCTGTTGTGGACCTACTCACCCATTTTTGATGATTCAAACACTGAAGCATCTATCCGATATCATAAGATGCAATTAGCACCCGATGGTCGCTTATATAACGGATGGTCGGGTGTGATGCGAGACGATGAAACAGACAGCCTGCAAAAGCGCGTAATCTTTTACCTGGACAATCCAAATGCAACTTTAGATGAGACAGATCCTTCTTTTCGATTTTTAAGTTCTCCTAACAACGTTGAGCCTCAAGCAGGGACAATCGAATTAGACTTTCCCAATTTTATGCAATACTACTTTAATGGATTGGAGCCTCGTCCTGAGGGGCCTACTGCGAACGAATGTGCCAACATGGACGTAACCCTTTATCCTAACCCTACAAAAGGGCCACTTTATATAGAAACCGAAATTCAAAATTGCTTATATCCGGCTGCTGTAAGCATCTATTCAATGGCCGGGCAGGAATTGCTTAAGGAAAAATTAATAAGAGAAGGACCTTTCCCCACAATTGATCTGTCCTCTTATGCGGATGGAGTGTATTTTCTGAAACTAGAAACTTTTCAAAAGATGCAATTAAAAAGAATTATTAAAAAAAGTAATACCCAACAGCCATAGACTGCAGGGTATTTTCAATCGATTCTTACTTTCTATAAAGGAGGGGTAGGTAAATCTGTGGAGGAATCAAAGGTATATTTGACTCCAGAAACATTAGTTACACATACACCTGCAACAGTACCGGTAGCTTCTATAGCAAAAAATACTTGTCCAAAAAACTGGCCATCCGGTAAAGTTCGTAACGTCATAAACGAAGTAGTATAGTTATTACCTGGTCCTACATCTCTTCCTACATTGGTTGTAGGAGGGATAGAAAATCCATCAATCGTACAACCGAAGGTAAATTGGGTAATTCGAAAGGAAGTAGGAGCTGCCTCTGTATCACATCCATAGCCAGCGGTAAAACATGCATTACCAGTAGCTCTGAAGTACAATCTATACTGTGTATCTGGCTGTAAAGGATTCTGAGCTAAAGTGCCATCTAGGTTTGTAAGAATCACTTCCATGTTTCCTCGAGCTTTATCCGTAATATCGCTAAGCCACGGTTCAGAACCTCAACCTTGACCAATCGCGTTTCCACTTGTAAAAAGAGCAATTGCTGCAATAAATCCTAAAATTATATATCTATTTTTCATAATTTCTACTGTTTTAATTATTGATCGGATTTGGGAATGAAGAATGCTTGCGGTAGCTCTCGAGTCAAAACATCTTCGATGTAGTACATTGGCACGATCTGGAAGACCATGTTTTCTATACCAGAATCAGCTGCTTTTGTAATCCTGAACGTATGTCGCGTTTGTTCTTTTAGCGTCTTAGGAAGTGGATCTAACCATTCTACCCCATAGCTTTTATCTATTCGAATGGCCATGGGCTTTTCATTCTCTAAAACGAGCGTATACTCCCGTCCGGCAATAAACTCTACAGGGCTTTCTATCTTGGATCCCGCCGCATTAACAATGCTTACATCTATAAAAGATTGCTGATCAAGCCACGGCAGTGGCTCCCAATCAATACTTGCAGAAATCTCCGGCTGAGCAGATGTTTCTGACGAATCGTTACAAGCAGTGACCAGCATTACGATCACTGCAAAAAATAAAATGGATTTTTTCATAGCTTAATTCATTTAATGAAAGATTAATAATTCTATCTGCTTAAGCCGATAGATGGTCTGGAATGACTGCTTTAAAATTGGCATCCATTCGTTTTTAATTAGTTTGTCCTTGCGTTTCACCTCTTTTTATCAAGTGATAACCAGCAACTGTTCTAGCTATTTATGAGGGTTACACTTAAACCGTATGCATACCCTACCTGCTTTATGATTAATTTTTAGTAACAGTTCAATATATAGGTAACTTTTATGAGTCAGTAACAGGTGAAAACCTTGAAGTCATTGCAGATTTGATGCTAAATGTAAATGACTCAAAAGTGCGCGTGCCGCTTTTTAAAGAAGGATTCTGGTGTGTAGGACTATATCTCTAATTGATAAAATATGAAAAATGTATTTAAATGATCATTAAGCCTACTTCTTAAAAACTGGATGGCCTTTGTTATTTGCTTTTCTACTGCCTTCTTCGATATACCCAACTGTGATGCTATCTCTTTATGTGATTTATGCTGCCAGCGACTTATCAAAAAAACCTCTCTGCACCTAGAAGGTAATTTTGTCAAAAGATGCTGAATATGACCTGCAAGGCTGGTAAAAATTACCCATTGATCGCTAATCGTGTCGTTAGTCAGCAGGTGATCTTGCCTTTTTAGTATTTCATTTCTACTCTTTTTATCTCGGATCACATTATAGCATCTGTTCGCTACAGCTCTTAACAGGTAAGCGCTTAAATGTTGATTTATATGCAATTCTGTTGATTTACTCCAGATAGAGATAAGTAGCTCTTGTACTACATCTTCAGCTTCCTGCTTGTTTTTAAGCAATGCAAATGCCTTTTTGTTTAGTATTTCATGATATTGATCGTATATCAATTCTATCCCTTTATCAGGATCGGTCTTCAAAAGAGCAATAATGTATTCTTCGGATAATTTTTCATTTAGCATAGCTAGATATACATTATGATACGTAACTCATGTAATTAAGTTTCAATCAACATAATCGTACTTTAAAAACTAAAAATAGCATTTCATAGTATGAGAAATAGAAAGCATCAAATAGTATTCAATGCTTAAGAAATAAGCTTTATCAACTCCTTGATTATCGTTTTGGGAGGCAGTAACCTACACTAACAAGCTAGCTAAGAGTTAGAATATTTTAAGGGCTCCTCTGAAAACTCACTTTCAATTTTTGAGATGATCTTTTTTCCTGATATTTCGTTATCAAAATGCTCATTTAACTCGCATTATTCACCACAAATAGTGGCGGGTTGGTTCAAGTAATTGATTTATAGTAGTTGAATAGAATTCTTTGCAAAACTGGAATTTTGGTTCAAATCGAGGCTTTCAGAATTTCAAAAACGTAGTTTACTGGTCGTAAATGAGGCTTTTGAAATTTTGAGTAACGAAGAGTTGGGCCAAAAGGCGAGTTTTTCAAAGGATTCTAATATTCATACTGAATGATTTTTAATTCCTCATATTTGGGGAACGATTTTGGCATCCCATTCGAAATCAATTATCCCTTATTCAACATGTTACCTCATCTCAATGAATAACACCCGAATTTTTCGGGTTAACGCCTGCTAAATTCCGTTTTTGTCCTTAATAGAATCTTATGCAAAACTAAGTGGTGATACATTCCCTGTTTTATCTCTGAAAAGCCTTATTGCATCATAAATCTAGAAGCAATCATTCCTTACTTATATGGACGATAGATATTTAACTTCTCTCTGGTTTTCCAAATCATATTCTCTAAGTTTGCGTTTTTCTTGAAAATTTTATTATATCATAAACATGAGCTCAGAATTATTAAAAATCGTTGAAGAGGAGTATAAAGAAGTAAGGGCAAAACATCCCTCGTTCAATCCAGGCGACACGATCAATGTTCATTATAAAATCAAGGAAGGAAATAAGGAGCGTATCTAGCAGTTTCGAGGAACCGTGATGATGATCAACAACAAAAGCACCAATGGAGAGTCATTCACCGTGAGGAAAGTTTCAGGAGATATCGCAGTAGAGCGGATTTTCCCTATTCTCACACCAAACATCGAAAAA
>JBCCLN010000126.1:0-11377 GCA_039026865.1 Bacteroidota bacterium
TTACTTGAATCAATTCACACTATTTTAGTTACTATTCAGCTACTTAATAGATTGATTATCAAATATTTGGAAATTAGATTTTATTCAAATTATCTAATTTACTTAAGTCTGAACAATATATTATTTTATGAAAATCATTTTCTGAGTTAATTATTTCAATAATAATGATAATCAAATTTATTTTTAAAATAATATTTTATGTGAGCAGCTGAATAGTAACCTATTTTAAGTGAATAATGCGGGTTAAATAGGAGCGTCACATTTAGAAATGGGATAGTTTTCCAAATTGACAGATTATGCATTGATTACCATTGTTATTACAATAGTTCAATCGCCTTATCCAATTGTGGGTCTATTCTATCAATGGAATCTTGTTTTGTGAAAAATACTACTTCGTGGGGTGGGATACCCTGAGCTTCATAGCTGATCCCATCTCTATTTGATGTTAGAGTCAAAGTCATTCGATAATTCCACCCATTTGGCAGTTCTCTCCAGGTATTCAGACCTAATCCGCCTGCTGTGGTATCCCCGACAATCATGATATGCTCTTGTGTTTCAAGTGTCATTACAAAAAGTTCAGCAGAACTTTCACTCGATCTATTCGTGATAATTACAATTGGTCCGGTAAATCGTATACTTCCACCGGGAGATATATCATCAGTTATCGAGAGATCAAAATCATTGTGATTGGGACCGTTTCTGAACTGACCTTTAATGTAGGTAAATGAGTTTTTGACGAAACGTCGGGCTACTGTTTTTTGACGATCCGATCGACCGCCTCCATTGTTGCGTAAATCCAATACTAATGCCTTTATGTCTCCTAAATTTCGAATAGCTATGTCAATTTGTTCATACTGGTTTAGAGAAAAGCGGGAACTAAAAGTAGGAATCTGTATATATCCGATTTCTTCATCGATAATAGTGCCGTAAGTGAAGATCTCGCCTGCTTTTCGTGCCGATACCAAGTAGTTATTCAAGGGACCAATTATGCTTATAGAGTTAGGATTTTTGGCTAAATACCGAATACGTCTACCATCAGTATCTATGATTTCAGCATGTATATCTTCAAAATTTATAAGGATACTGCCTAATAGTTCAAAAAACTCTTCTTCAGATAAACCACCTTTTATGCTGGTTAATGCAGAAGATCGAACAGAATCCCAATCAATGGTTCTTACTACAAACCCCGCATAATTTCGGTCATAATCTTCCCAAAAAAGTTCAAACATACTTGTTTGATCAGTTGCAATTTCGTCGTTGACAAGGATGTTTTCGCAAGCTAGTAGCACAAAAGTGGTAAGCAAGAGTAATTTAGTTCTCATTAGAATTGGTAAGCAAGGACAAAATGATATTGACTTAGTCCGTATTGAACATCGATGAATTTTGGATACTGGTAGTAACGGAAATGATAAGTGAAACCGATTCTCCAAGTATCAGAAACTTTGAGAAGATAGCTAAATCTGGTTCTGATATCAAAAAAATCCATAAGCGAAAGAAAATCTCCGGATCGAAGTAATCTTCCCGCAGGAAAACGGTCAGGATCATCTGCTATTGATTTGAAGACATCTTGTGGAAAATACCGAGGCACTTTCATTCTTCCTATAACGTAACTGAATAATGAATAAGACATCGTAAACGACACGATGTGTTTTTGATTAAAAATCCTTGACCCGGAAAACAACATATTCACGCTGGAAAACCAATCTAACCCCACTTCATCTTCTAGTGTAAACTGGATATTTCTAACAGAAAGAAAGTTATAAAAACCACCACCTAAGTGATACCTCCATTTTTTCCCTTCTAATAGTATTGTATATTCATAGTCCATTGATAGATGGGTATTTTGTATTGTTGTGGTACTGGCCTCATTTAAGGAGGGGCTAAGCTGTTGGGTCAATATATTAGCATAAATATGGTGTTTTCTTCGATTTTTTTCATTGAGAAAACCTAGATCAATAGAAACCCCGGTTCCTCGATAGACCAATGGAGAAAAAACCTGATCCTGGAGACTTACGTGGGCTAATCCTGCACCTAAGTGTATCGTTTTCGTTGATTTTAAGTCTTCCTGACCATAAGCAATCAGAGAAAACCATAACAAAGAAACAAATAGTACTATTTTCATTTATGGATATCTTAACCTCTAATGTTGCTTCGTTTCTAAAATCTGGCAAAGCCGTGATAAGAATTAAAGTTACCTCACTTGGAATTCTTAGAGAGACTTTTGATGCATTGGTTAAAATAGTTTTGCAAGAAAAGACCCGAAAAGCAACATATATCAACCAGGACAATCACATTTAGAAATTTACTCAATTTTTATTTAGATTAACTATTAGAATCTTTTTAAAAACCCGCCTTTTGGCCCAACTCTTCGTTACTCAAAATTTCTAAAGTCTCATTTACGACCAGTAGACTACGTTTTTGAAATTATGAAAGCCTCGATTCGAACCAAAAATTCAGTTTTGCAAAGGATTCTATTACAAGCTGCTCGCTAGATTTTCTGTGACTTTGGTATTTTATGGGTCTTTCTTTTTCCTACGACCGTCTAGAGGCACTACAACGATTCGCAATCATCCAATGGGCATTGGGAAACAAAATGAAAGCTAGCGTTGAAATCCATCATCGTAATTTTCATTTATTTTCTATCCTGTAGTAGCAAGTTGCACCTCTACTATAAGCGTAAATTATACTTTCTATTTTAATATAACTTTTAATTTGATATGAAGAATAGATGATTTCCGTATTATTTCTCCTGCCACTGTATCGATAATCTTCTGGATTTATACCTAACCTGCGCTTCCTGGCATATCTCGTTTATTTACAGTTGTACGCTTTTAATTTGCGATAAACCGTCTTGGTAGACCGATTCATTTGGCGGTAGATAGACATTCGCCTCCAATTCTTTGTGCTCATTTCATGAATACCCAACATTTTTTTAATAATTTTTTCAATATAAAATTGCTCTAAACGGCTAGAGGATCCACTCCCATCCAAGAACCTATGGATTTATAAGGTTTAAAACGAGTAAACATTTCTTCTTTATACCAATTCAACGATCTTGTCAGCTTGATAGCTTGACCATGTTCCTTACTTTTATAAGCAAACTGCCTTAAGGAAGCCTCATCCTTCCATAAACTGAAGGTGGCCATTTGCATAAAAGGCACCTCCCCTATGCCCTTAGTATAGATCAGTCCATTATTTTTAACTAATGGCTTTTCTGAAATAGGCACATAATTCCAAAACTTCCAGAGCAATCGTTTTTTAATTGTTGCTCTAGTAATAATGGCCAAATGGGGCAACTCACCTTCTTCTCTCTCATAGATTTCGAAAGGATTTTGTCCAGACCAATGCCCAACCGCTTTTATTGATTTCATGAAAACCGTCCATTGCTCAGAAGCGTGATTTCGATACTTTTCCATGAGCATGCTTTCTTTAAAGAAATAATCAGCATCTATCTCGGCTTTCCATACCTGAAGGAATGCATAGGTGCTATAGTCAGGCATAGGGTTGAAACCACTCCCTTTACCTGTTCCCAATAATTTATAAAAGGATAATCCTTGGACTCTTTTCAAATATTTGTGAGCAAACTGCATCATGCCAAAAGCCCATAGTTTATTCTTTATGCCCTGATACCTAAAAAAAGTTAAGGTTGTAATCTGAGACACTGATATTATATTTTACCTCGGATTCCAATTCGGTAGTGCATCACATTATTAACGGGAATAGATAATACCCTATTTCTATCCTTTCTTAACTCCATTACAGAATCAAACGATCTTGTAATGGTAAGAAAACACTCTATGTGATCTGAGAATTTATATTCGTATCGTGTACCTGCAAGAATCATATTGAGCCGTATTCCATTAACGTCGCCCTGGGATGTTTCCTGATCTCTCTGCAAGTTTGCATTGAATCCGTCTAGCGAGGCAAACAGTTTAAACCTTAACCGCTCCGAAGCGCGGTATTGAATATTTGATACTGGTACTCCCAGATTGTAGGACCATTTTGGATGAAATCTTCGATAATATCTTGCAAATGGAATAGGGAAAAGCACTCCGCTACTTCCAGAATAGGATACTCCTAAAAAAATACGATAGGGCTTGTTCCCCGCAACACCGTCCTTTTTATCCTTGACGAAAACGATGATTCCGGAGTAAACAAAATCTTCCCATTCCACGGAACGCTCAAAATTTGAACTTAAACCAGGGGTTAGCTGGACTGCAAAGCGCCATTCTTTATCCACTGGAATAGTATAAGTTAGATTAAAATCTAAAATGGTATAGTTGTCTGCTTCTTCCTGATTAAACGAAGCTACCTCATCCTTAATGTCGAGATTTACATGGCTGTAATCCATTCCAACAAATAAATAGGCGCCATCATTTACTTGAAATGGATAATTAAATAAAATTCTTGAACGTTTGTATTCAAAATTTGAATTATCCCCTGGCACATAGGTATATTCCGCACTAAAGAGATCCAACAATTGACATCTTACAACGGACGGTAGTGAGAAGATGACAAGTACTAAAAAAATAATTCTCATGGAAATAGCAATATAACAAAACAGCTTTGTTTTAATCAATAAATAAAAAATTAACGTTAATCAAAAAGTGAGTGACATAACGTTGACACTGTTACTGATTTCTTTGTCTTATGTTTCACGATAATCAATTATTAAAATGACAACTCAGGAAGTAGCCAACCAACTCGTTGCCCTGTGCCGAGAAGGAAAATTCGAAGAAGTATATCAAAACCTTTACTCAACAGAGATAGAAAGTATAGAACCCAAAGGCAGTGTTTTCCCCCATGAAATTAAAGGCATGGATGCCCTTGTAAAAAAGGGTAAACAATGGGAAGAGCTAGTGCAAGAAGTGCATACTTCGGAAGTATCTGACCCAATGGTTGCAGAAAACTTTTTTTCAATCACTATGAAAACGAAAGTAACAATGAAGGGCATGAATGAACCCACCAATATGGATGAAGTTTGTGTGTACCAGGTACAAAATGGAAAAGTAGTTTCCGAGCAATTTTTTTATACACCTCTTCCAATAGAGGTGTAAACACGATTTAAACAAATGGCGCTACAACAGAAGCGCCATTTGTTCTTCCAATAGCGCTTATAAAGAATCAATTTTCAGATAAATATTCATGCACAAACTTAATAGCCATGGATCCCTCCCCTACCGCCGAAGCAACTCTGTTCATAGCTCCGGCTCTCACATCTCCGGCAGCAAAAATCCCAGGAATACAGGTTTCCAGCAAAAAGGGCTCTCGTTGAAGTTTCCAATTTTTCTTAAAGTTCTGGTATTTCACCAATCCAAGTCCTGTTTCCAAATATCCTCTTTCATCTTTTAAAATATCTAATGTCAGCCAGGCAGTCATCGGCTTGGCTCCAATAAAGATAAAAAGTGCCGCTGCCGTTTTGACTTCTTGTAAATCGTTTTCATTATTCTTGAGCACCACTTCTTGTAAACTATTCTCGCCTTTTACTTCAGTAATTTCAGTAGATCCTAACACATGAATAGTATGTATGCTCGCAATCTGATCAATCAGATACTTTGACATACTTTGGCTCAAATCAGGTTTTCGCACGACGATAAAGACATTTTTAGCAAACTTAGAAAGGTACATGGCCGCTTGACCAGCGGAGTTTCCACCACCCACGATATATATATCTTCGTTCTTACAGGCTAATGCTTCTGTGGTGGCTGCACCATAATATATCCCTGCCCCAGTAAAATTATCGATCCCTTTGGCCGGATGTTTTTTATAGTCTACCCCAGAAGTAATGATCACCGCTTTTGAATTGATGCTGGAACCATCCTTTAACTTAATGATCTTGTACTGATCCAGAACTTCTATATCAATGACCTCTTGTGGAGAAAGAAACTCTATTCCAAATCGAGTAGCTTGAGTGATGGCTCTTCTCGATAAGTCTGCTCCACTCAACCCTTTTGGAAAGCCTAGATAGTTCTCTATACGGGAACTGGTTCCTGCTTGACCTCCTGGTGCTCTTTTTTCTATCAAAATGGTATTTAACCCTTCAGAACCGCCGTAAACACCAGCAGCTAATCCAGCTGGGCCAGCACCAATAATTGCCACGTCATACATTTCTGAATTAGCAGTAATGCGCATCCCTGCTTTATCTCCAACTTCTGCAGTGGAAGGATTTTTGAGAAATGACCCATCTTCAAAGAAAACTGCTGGCAAATCCTGGCTTTCGAGAGCATTTACCGTAAATAGTTCTTTAGCTTTTTCGTTGGATTCCACATCCAACCATAGATAGGGGATAAGATTGCCGGCTAAAAAATCCTTGATCTCATGCGAACGTGGTGACCACTGGTAGCCAACTATTTTGATTCCCTCAAAATCGGGCACGTACCCAGCATTCCATTCTTCTAGCTGATCGTTCAAGATAGGATATAGTTTTTCCTCCGGAGGATTCCATGGTTTCAAAAGGTAGTAGTCCAACTGTACCTCATTAATGGCCTTGATGGCCGCTTCAGTGTCTGAATAGGCGGTTAAAAGAATTCTTTTTGCATCAGGATAAAATGTTTTCGCTTTTTCTAGAAATTCAACGCCAAGCATTTCGGGCATACGCTGGTCAGAAAGAAATAATGCCACCATTTCTCCCTGGTTTTTTAATTCTTTTAACGCATCTAGCGCTTCAATGGCAGAGACCGTTGCCAAAACTCGATAGTCTGATCTATACTCTGATTTTATGTCCCTGGTTACTGATTTTAAAACAGACTCATCATCGTCAATGATGAACATATAAGGTTTTTTCATGTAAATAGGTTTATTTTCAATGGCCACATAGAATTCTCATAAACTTATTCATCCTCGATGGGTGTGCTAAGGATGATAAGTTTATGCTCATTTCATGCGTATATCGTTTATTTTAAATTGCACACATGGAATTCGCAATCAACTGCATCAGCGGACCAATTCATCCGGTTGGTATCGATTCGCTTTTGAATCTTCATGCGCATTTCATTGTAAAAAGTCAATCTCAACGCTATATAACAGAGTTTCTCACATGAAACTAAATTGGGCTTTCATTTAGAGCGGCAAGCAAACAGTGAACACCGTCTTTCCAGGTTCAGATTTTACATTTATTAGACCTTGATGCTGAATTTTGACAATTTGTAAAACGTTTTCAAGCCCCAGTCCCGTTCCTTTACCTATTGGCTTTGTTGTAAAAAAAGGATCAAAGATTTGGTCTTTAATTTCATCCGGGATGCCTGAACCAGTATCTTCAATTTCCACCTTAAAATATCTACTTGAAGCCTCTGTTTTAATGTTAAGTGTGCGCTCTTGGCTTTCTTCCATCGCATCGATGGCATTATCCAGAATATTTGTCCAAACCTGGTTCATTGCACTCGGTAAAATCTCCGGCATAGTAAGATTTTCTCCATAATTTTTTTCTATCTTAATCTCATTGTCTTGTAATTTATGATTTAACATCGTAAGGGTATTGTCCAGTCCGGTATGTACATCAGTCTTTACTTTTTCGGGAGCCTGATCCATATGTGTATATCTTTTTATAGAAGACACTAAATCATTAATGCGTTGAGAAGCATGCTCTATTTCTAGAACTAAACGCTCAGTTGATAGCACTTGGTTTATCCAGTTAATGACAGGAGGTTGGTGTTCGATAGGGGTATTCTCTCCAATTTGTTCCAGATCTGAAAGCTCAAATCCATAATCAATAAGGTTATCTACCACATCGTCAGGATCTTCAAATTCAGCATAGCCGAGCCAATCGATCAATTCGTCTTCCTTTTTTCCGCGGTCCAGGAGAGAGATTTTTTGGATTCCTTTAGCTAACTTTTCAAAAAGTAGTTGGTTTACTCGATCTATTTTCTCGTCTGTCATCTGAATCTTAACCACATCTTTGAATTTTTCGGGCAAAAATTTCAAGTGCTTTGAAAGCGCCTTTGAGCTTCTGACTACAGCAGCAGAGGGGTTATTTAATTCGTGCGCTAATCCTGCGGATAATTTCCCTAAAGACAACATTTTGTCGTCCAGTTGCTCACGTTTGGTAAACTGTCGGATCCGGGAGCTCATTTCATGAACCAAGGTGGTGGTCAATTCATGACAATCGCAAATCATTTCACGAAAATGTTTGCCATCTAGAACCACCACCTCCGCATCGCTCGTAGCCTCCCCAAAACCCTTTGCCACATCCGCTCTTGAATAAGGGAGTAAACCACTGATTGCCGGCGATTTCATTTCACCGATTGTCTTAAGTTGATTGTTTTTTTGAAGCTTGATGATAAAATCACCCACTAGCACAATGAATAATTGATCTATTGAACTGCCAGGTTCAAATAAATACGCTCCCTTTCTAATGCTAAGGCATTCGCTCTTATCCAGCAACCACTTTAACTGATCTAAAGGGACTTTCACAAACTGTGGAATTTGTTTTAATTTCTCTAAAAGGATCATAGATCAAGGCTTAGTAGTGTAAATGTCTAAAAAGCTGATCAATGATCATAGGAAGTGACACTTTTTCGTAAACCCTAGAATTTTGCTCAGAAAAGTGATTAGAATTAAACTTGCCGCTTCCTCGATGTATATGGAAAAATTCGTTGATATACGTAAGCTTATAAAAAGCAAGAATCCAAAGCTGTTAAAATGGCTGCCCCAATTTGCCATACGGTGGATTGAAAAGATCATTCACGAGGAAGAAGTGAATAAATTCATGATTGAACATAAAAATGCAGATCTCTATACGTTTTGTGAAGATGCTGTTGATTACTTAAACCTGCGATTTACAATGACCGGTAGAGAGCATATCCCCCGATACCCAAAAAAAGTCATATTCACCGCTAACCATCCATTAGGTGGAATGGATGCTATTTCTATTATTCACCTTTTAAAGGATACTCGGACGGATATCAAATTCATCGTCAATGATCTTCTCATGGTTATTCGGCATTTAAAAGATCACTTCATAGGTGTAAATAAAGTAGGAAAAAATGCGGTTAAATCACTCCAAAAAGTTGAAGAACAGTTTGCAACCGGAACCGCTACCTTCATATTTCCGGCAGGTCTGGTTAGCAGGAAAGTCAACAGAGAAATCATGGACTTGGAATGGAAAAAAACATTCATCACCAAAGCAAAAAAATATCATATACCAGTAATACCGGTATATATAGGCGGCAGGCTAACAAATCGTTTCTACAAATTGGCTAACTTAAGAAAGTTCATGGGCATCAAAGTCAATATCGAGATGTTCTTTCTGGTGGATGAATTGTTTAAGCAAAAAGATATGGAAATAGATATTATTATTGGACAGCCCATAGATCCTGAATTGTTTGACAAATCCAAAAATGATAAAGAGTGGGCAGAATGGATGAAAAAAAGGGTTTATGATCTAAGAGAAACGAAATCACCATGACTAAAAACTCACGGCATGTCATCGAGCCAATCTCAAGAACACTTATAGAAACAGAGTTGAACGAGGAACGCTTTGTTAAAAAAACGAACAAAGCGGGAAATGAAATCTACATCATTAATCATTATAATTCTCCTAATACGATGTTAGAAATTGGGAGATTACGGGAGGTTTCGTTCAGAGCTGCTGGTGGTGGCACGGGGCAAGCTATGGATATTGATGAAGCGGATACTTCAGAAAGATGTTATGAGCAACTTATCGTTTACAGTCCCGAGGACCGAGAAATTATAGGAGGATACCGATTTATCACCGGAGAAAGAGCTAGAAATCCAGATACCGACGAATTTGATCTGTCCACAGCTCACTATTTTAACTTTACCGATCGAATGAAAAAGAAATTTCTCCCCTTCTCCATCGAACTAGGTAGATCATGGGTACAACCTGCTTATCAACCTGCAAACAATCCAAGAAAAGGGGTTTTTGCACTAATGAATATTTGGGATGGCTTGGGATCTTTAGTAACTACTTATCCAGACATTAAATATCTTTTTGGAAAAGTGACCATGTATGCTCACTACAACAAAGAAGCAAGAGACCTCTTACTTTCTTTTATGAATCATTATTTTCCGAATAGACCTGATCTGTGCACGCCAAAAAAAGAACTATACGCGCCTTATGATAACGAACTTTTTAACAAACATTTTAAGCAACAATTGTCCTATGAAGATGGATTTAAACTACTTAATAAACTATTAAAAGAAAAAGGTGAATACATTCCGCCATTAATTAATATTTACATGGGACTTTCAAAAACTATGATCACTTTTGGCACAGCACAAAATCCAGATTTTGGGGATGTGGAAGAAACAGGAATTCTGGTTACTATCTCAGACATTCATCAGGCAGTAAAAGACCGTCATATTGACTATGAAACTTCCTAATTCGTATAGCATTAGGCAGTTTCCATAAGTAATCAATTCAACATAAATAATGTTGCTTTTGCATTATTCTATTTTCTATAACAGCACAAAATCCAAGCATTGCCTTTTCGCAACTTGTCTGCATAAACTTTAAAAGAATCTGATATGAAATGTTTATCTATTAGAATCCTTTGAAAAACCCGCCTTTAGCCCAATTCTTCATTACTCAAAGCTTCAAAAACCTTATTTACGAACAGTAAACTACGTTTTTGAAATTCTGAAAGCCTCGATTTGAACCAATAAATACAGTTTTGCAAAGGATGATTCTATTAAATCATATGGTACTTGCCGATATTCGATTTCTGTTAAAGGAAACACCCAGGAAAAACGACTTTTAGTTAAAGATTTGTAATGATGCCCAAATAAATTTTCAAAATTAAAAATAAAAGAGGATATCTTTAAAAAGGATTTTCTTAAATAACTAATCGATATTTAACTTATGTAAATGATCATCGATTTTTAGAACTAATCTGTCTATTCTATTGAGATATTTTGAAACTTCGGTCTCTAATATCAGCACTTTCGCATCATAAGATTCATACCCTACTCCATTTTTAAGATTGTCTGCATTTGCTTCTATTTCGTTTCTAAAAAGGCAAGCATCACGCATTTCTTCAATAAAATCTTCCAGATGGTATTCATTTTCAAAGGATTCAATATCGGAGCGCGCCTTTTTTTCTTCTTTCGTGTTCCAATTCAAGTATGAGGTTGGATCATCCAACCTTGAAATGATCAAAGAGTCATAAATATGTATACTACTAAGTAATCCATCAACTAACTCTCTAAACGTTGGATTTTGACAATATTCATTAACTCCAAGGTAAGTTTTCAGAAATTTGGTTTTTTCAATCCATTCAATAGCTACAACATCAAATTGATCTGCCATTGGTAGTTCCGTAGCTGGTTGAGAGAATGAAAGATAAGGAATAACAGAAAAAATGAAGATTGCTCGTATCATTGATAAATTATTAATTTTCATAATATAATACAATACAAA
>JBCCLN010000127.1:0-11319 GCA_039026865.1 Bacteroidota bacterium
CACGTTGAATAAGAGATAATTGATTTCGAATGGGATGCCAAAATCGTTCCCCAAATTTGAGGAATCAAAAATCATTCAGTATGAATATTAAACTATTGTAAATCAATTACTTGAATCAACCCGTCACTAGTTGTGGTGAATAATGTGGGTTAAGTTTATACTCATTTCATGTATATCTGATTTATTTTATGAAGTAGGCACTTAGTAACTATTCAAAGTTTTTGCAATAGACGGGGCTATGAGCAACCATTCTATCCATCAGATGATCAAATAGTTTACCCTTCATCAGATGGCAGTTAAACCGGTAACACTACTCGTCTAGATATGCTTGTAGATGTTCTACTGCATGATGGGTGCCACGAAGCCAGGCTTTGAACATCATGATCGCTCGATGCATCTCAGGGAAATGCTCTCCTTTCTTACTTGATGCGATCTGTGTGAGATAGGGGAAGGTGGCTTTAAGTGGACGATATCCTCTCCATTCATCGGTTTGATCGCTCCCTTTTTTATCCATATGATCATGAAAAAAGGGGCGTAAGGATTGACTGCTTTCACCTTTGATCATTCGAGCAATTCACTCCAAATTCAACAACTCGTAAAGTTCATAAATGGATCGATAGCTTCCATATTGCTGAACATAATCGATCATCTCATTGAAAAATGGGTCAACACCTAACGTTGAGGAATCTCCAACTATTACTAACCTGTGTTTAGCCCTGGTCATTGCAACATTGAGCCTTCTATATTCTTTCAGAAAACCAATCTCTCCTTCATTATTGGAACGAACCAATGAGATGTATATCACATCTCTCTCCTGCCCTTGAAAAGCATCAACACTGTTAATGTTTATTTGTGATCTAAACTGTGAAAATTTATAAGATCGGTTGATTAGTGTGCCCAGTACTTCAATTTGTGCTTTATAGGGCGCTATAATTCCGACACTAAGATCGGTGAGATCATCTTGTTCTATCAGTTTGATAAGTAGTGCCGCTTCTTCTTCATTATAGGTACTTAGGGTTTCTGGCTTTACCTTTTCTTGGAAACCGGATCCTGCGGTATCAATAAAAATCAAACATTCGTCAAATATCTTCTTTCGGTCATGTATTAATTGAGCTGCTTTAAGTTTACCCTGATAAAATTGTTTACTTGAAAAGCCCATAATAGCTGGCTCCATTCGATATTGCTCTTCCAGCATCGTCACCGCTTGAGGCTGATGATGTAGCCCTTTGGCAAAAAGTGTTTGTTCTAAACCTTCTTTTGCCGCTTCTCTAGATTTGATAGTTGGAGGCAATTGATAGTGATCTCCAGACATGATAACTCTTTGAGCTCTTAATATGGATATCCAAGCTGCCGCCTCCATTGCTTGTGAAGATTCATCGATAAACACCGTTTTAAAAATACGATCAGAGATAAGGCTATTACCAACCCCTGTTATTGTAGTTGCAATAACTTGGGCTTGATCAACTAAATATGCTGTGATATAGAATTCAAGTTCTTTGGATTCACTTTTTAGTGCTTTAGCTTCTTTGTAAAGAAGATTTCGCTTATTTCGATTATCTCTACCGAACTGCCTCTTATATTTTCCAGCCAGGTTTCTCAATTCTTCCGATTTTTTCCTCAGTGCTTTTAGCCGATAAAAATCAGGATGCTTGCTAATCTTCACATCAAGGCTATTTTCAATCACATCGTAGGTCAAGCGAGCAGGATGTCCTATTCTTAAGACACTTACCTCTTCTCGGGTTAATCGTTCTACCAATAAATCCACCGCTGCATTACTAGGGGCACATACTAAAACTTGCTTCTCTTGCTGGACGGTCTCTTTGATGCACTTTACCAATGTTGTGGTTTTACCTGTGCCGGGAGGCCCATGAACAAACGCAACATCACGAGCTGCAGAGATTAGTGAAAATGCTTTGTTTTGGACTTTATTTAAGGTTGGTAAATTATAATGATCATTCTGGGTAAAGGTAGCTTTTGTAATCCCATAAATGATGCTTCTTAATTCAGCAATCCTATTATTTTGAGCATTCATTACACAGTTAAGTGCTTTATTCATTTCGCGATAAGTGGCGTCATCAAATAATAGATTAATACCCAATTGATTTTGAATAACCCAGTCTGGGAGAAAGGAATTATTCAATACCATCCGCATTAAATCTTCTTTTAAATAACTCACTACACCATTTACTACCTTATCATTTTTCTCATCCGCAGAAAATAGACACGCCACAGCACCTACCTGAAAAGCATGTTTCTTTCCCTGATTTTTCTTTCTTTTTACTTCAATGGTTATTCTATCACCCGTGCTGATAAATTCATTCACGATATTAATTGGATACCAGGTCACTCCATTTTTTACCCGTTCTTGCACAGAGGTATTCATCATTCGTTCCTGGTATTGTGCATAATCGGCGGCCTTTTCCTTTTTAAGGAGGGAAAGTTGAAGTTCTAATTTTTGAATTACCTCTTCATGATTCATTAATAGCAATAAACACAAATTAACTTACATGGTTATGAACACAATGTATCAAAATTTCGAATCTAAGCATGTACATATTATAGGAGCCGGAATAAGCGGTTTGATAACGGCGATTAACCTGGAAAAAATGGGACTTTCCCCCATTATTTGGGAAGAAGATGATCAAATTGGCGGGCGCGTTCAAACGGATCTTATTGAGGGGTATCAGCTTGACAGAGGTTTTCAGGTTTTGTTAGAAGCCTATCCAATGGCCAAAAAATACCTAGACTTTGATGCGTTAGCTCTTCAACCACTGGATTCGGGAGCATTGATTTTTTCTAATGGACAGGCTAACCTATTTGGAGATCCTCGGCGAGATGTTTCATTTTTATTCCCCACGATATTCTCGTCTTTTGCAACACTATCAGATAAACTTAAAATATTCCGATTAAACCAGAAATTAAATAAAGATGACGTAATTGAAATATTTAATCGGGAAGAACATTCAACTCTTTTTTATTTGAAAAAATTTGGATTTTCTTCGAAAGTCATCAATTCCTTTTTTATACCTTTTTTTGGTGGCATCTTTCTTGAACCTGATCTCAATACTTCTAGCAGAATGTTCGAGTTCGTTTATAAAATGTTCAGTGAAGGACGTGCGATGATACCTAAAGCAGGTATTGGAGCCATTTCCAAGCAACTAAGAAAAAGGCTTCATAAAACAGAAATTCGACTAAATACTAAAGTCACTCATATAAAGAACAATAAAATCTTCTTACCTGGCAATGAAAGCGTTACTTCAGATTTTACTGTAATAGCGACTAATCCTGAAAACCTTATTGATAACTATACATCATCCCTTGAATGGAAAAGTTGTAATACCATTTACCTCACCACACCAAAAAGATCTTTATTCAAACCCATCATAGGGTTGAATGCAGCTAAAGATCGTTTTGTAAACAATATTTTCTATCCAACAAGTATTAAAACAGAACGGAAGGGAAAAGAAGAACTATTGTCTGTCACGGTGATTAAAAATCACGAGCTGCCTATTGACCATTTAGTTGAAGTAGTGAGACAGGAGCTTAAACAAGATTTTAATATTGATCAGTCTGCTTATTTGAAGCACTATACCATTCCACACGCACTTCCTAACCTCAAAGACCTGCAATACGAAAGAGATGAAGGGGAGAGCCTGCTTACTGAAAATATTGCCATAGCTGGAGACTTTCAGTTAAATGGTTCTCTCAATGCTGCAATGACTTCCGGTGAGAAAGCTGCTTTAATAACCCAAAGGGTTCTTTCAGGTAATCTGATAGCAGTTTAAATTTACGTGTTCTTGAAAAAAATACGAAACTACATCGTCATCTGCATTTTGGGATTCCTTATTCTGGGAAACCCTACGGAATATAGGTATTTAGTGAGGTTGCAAGAAGACTATGGAAGCATTCATCAAGGAAATACATTGAGCATTCAAGATCTAAATCGTATTGGGGAAAGTGCTTTTAGATCGTATTTATTTTGGGGTTTCTATAACTATTCATTTGGAACAATCCAGGTTAGTTATTTTGGAATCGCTTTTATGACTTTTTACATCGGAAGTAGCACTCAATTAGATGCTAAAGTAAATCCTGAAAAGATCATTACATGATTCAGCCACAACCTCCGGGATTTAAAATCCATAACTACTCCTTTCATGTGGAGGTGATGGTGAAACCATATATTGTCTGGGATTGGCTAAATGATCCAAAGACGTTTACAGATACCCAAGTTTGGCCGTATCGCGTTGAATTTTACAGCCCTAAACCGGAAAAAATCCCAAATGGATTCAATGAAGGTGTACTAACCAACCATACCGGACCATTAATCAACTTTGCTGGTGTGCTCACCAAGATAACAGAAAATTATCGGGATCTTCAGTACTACTACGGAAGCTATGCAATTAGTTTTAGTTTGGTGAGACCTTTCAGGTTAGAGTTTCGAACTAAAGATAACCAAGACTCAACAATGATCACTTGCACCATTAGCTCCTACGTAAAACCTGGCTTCTATAAATCATGGGATGGACTTAATAAACTTTTCTGGAAAAGATTTAAAAAATGGTCAAAAAAAAGTATCATGAAAAGAGCACGGCAATCGCATTTAAAAATTGAGTGATTTTTCTTTGAATTGACTAATTGTAAGCTACTCGCTGGATTTCCTGACTTGGGTATTTTGTCGGTCGATGTTTCTTCCGTGAATTTTTTAAACACAATTGCCGTGGATGTGTATAAAAGTCGAAAGTTCCATTACTGTCCCAAACATCGTAATCCTATTTTGACGACGGCCTTCTGATCATGTAGGTGGTAAACCCAAAATCTTTAATTTCATTATATACTTCAAAATCATGCTTAACATACCATGAAACATTTTCTTCCATAGAAGTTTCGAGATAGATAGGTAAGTGCAACTTCTCATATTTACTGATCACCTTCTTTAGGAGTTCAGTGCCTATACCTTTACCCTGATCTTTTTTTGATACTCCGATATACCATAGGTGGCAAAAAGGCATAGCTGGATGATTGCTTTTTATAACCGATTCCCGTCTCAAGACATTGGGAAGATTCACCACCCCGATGGTTTTGAGAATGAGTCTAACATCTTGCGAAATACTGAATAAAAAAAATTTTTTTTTGTGTGGTAGGTTAATCATAGCTACCGCATTTTTGTCTTTGTTCACAAATACGGCACCGTACTTTTTGCAGATGTTATAACTATAAGTGATCAATCCTCTTATCCTCGATACCCTCGATCGGTCTTGCTTAATTACGTAATTGACGCTTTTGTTATCATCAAATGCTTCGGTAATGATGTCAACCACAAGCTTTTTTTCATTTTCCATCACTTAGACGCAAAAAATAAAAGATTTATAATTTAGGGCACCTCTAAAAATCCACTTTCAATTTTTGAGATGATTTTTTTTCCTGATACTTCCTTATCAAAATATTTATTTAAGGCCGCTAAATCACGTTTTTGACTTCTTGTCACGGAAAAAACGCTACCTCAAATTCTTACACTGAGTTTTTAGAGGTGCCCTTTATATAATTGATCTGACCATGAATTTGATTGTTCTGTTATCAGAATTATTAAACTGCCTTGAAAATAAGCTTAACTTAAAAGACATTGAATACTACTCAGAAATTTTTTTCATGCATGGATAAATCTTAGGTTATGGGTTCTACTTTGCTTAATTCTTCCAAGATCTCTTTGTAATTTTTATAAATATCTAGAATGATACTCACATATTGTACAGGTTCTGTTCCTCTACAGTAACCATATTTGACCACAGGATCAGAGTGGTGCTTTTTATACGATTTTTTCAATAAGTATTGCTTCACATCTTCCCACTTTGTGGTATCTCCACCGTATTTTTCTGTTAATCTAACGGCATCTTGAAGATGGCCCAAACCAACGTTGTAAGAGGCCAGCACAAACTTCATACGTTCTTCTGGATCAGCAATTTTATCCTTCCATTGGTTTTGAAGCCATTGGAGGTGTTGAGTTCCTGCATAAATATTTTTTTGCGGATCCTTCAAATCTGTGATTCCGTATTCCTCAGCTGTTCTCGGAAGCACCTGCATTAAGCCAACAGCTCCAGCCCAAGACTGGGCATTTGGATCAAACTTCGATTCTCGAAACATTTGGGCGGCTAAAAGATACCAATCCCAGCCTAATGTCTTTGCTGCTTCCTTGATCAGTGAATCATAAGGTGAGATATCACCATCATTACTATTTACCGTTGAATATTTACTTTGAGATCTTCTCAGCGCGGATTTCGAACTTTTAAAGTATTTGTCGTAAATCACATAGAAATCTACATTCTTTCGCATTTTTTCTATCCACTCGTTTAGTCGGGACAATAAAACAGTAGAATTTTTTCTGACTCCCCACGCAATCTGTGTAGGAAAACTAACTGCAGTTTTAATATCAAGATCAGGATAGTAAGTTCTGTTTACCAGTGCAATATCTTCTTCAGCTACAGTGTAATCTATTTCGCCCTGAGCTACTTTTTGTATCAGTTCTTCGGTTTCTGTATTTGAATCTCCAAGTATTATTTTAATGTCACCTCCTATTTCATCAGAAAGATTTGTAAGACGATCATAATATGAAGAATACGGCCTAACCACGATTTCTTTCCCAATTAGTTCAACCGGATTTCTAATTAATGTGGCTTCTATTTCGTGTAATTTCATTTGTCGCCAGTTTTTTGGCTTTCTTTGGATTAGAACTTGTTTTTGAAGGTTGAGATAATGAGTAAAAGCGATCCTTTTCTTCCTCTCTTTGGTTACGGTAAGATTATAAGCCAAAATGTCTCCTTCCCCAGTATTTAATTTATTAAATGCTTCTTTTAGACTTTTGGTAAGATTAATACGAAGTTGGATTCCTTGCTCGTCGCAAAACATTTTTAACAATTCGTATTCGTATCCCATCGTCTCCCCTTTATATACAAAAAGTCCAGTAGAGCTATTATCCATGATTGCTACTATATACCCACGCTTCTTGATGTCATCCAGATCAAACTCAGCGATAAATTCCTTCTTCTCTTGATTTTCAGTAGTTTGACTAGGATCAGAAGAGGGCTTGCATGTCGCAAACAGCAGAATCGCTAACACTACGAAGGGATTGAAATTTAAATACTTCATATCACATTTCGCTATAATGAAAAATATCAAGAAGTTTTAATCTAACGATCCAGATGATGTGAAAAGAAGACTATCTGCTTTAGAAATAAGCTCAAAAACAGCTTTCTTTATAGCTTCTACGTCATATTCACATTCTTTATGAAGCTGCGGCTGCTCGCCGTGCTCAATAATGCGGTCTGGTATGCCTAATCTTTTCACATGCGCAGTGTAATAATGATCTGCGGCAAATTCTAAAATTGAAGATCCGAATCCCCCCATGAGACACCCATCTTCCACCGTAATTATGTGGTCAAATTTAGCAAACACTTCATGTAATAATACCTCATCTAAAGGCTTTACAAATCGCATATCGTAAACAGCTGACTCAACTCCATCATTTAAGAGATCATCCGCTGCGGACAATGCATAGTTTCCTACCGTACCTATAGATAGAATGGCTACATCTGTCCCTTGTCTTAATTTCTGACCCTGACCAATCTGTATCAGTTCAAGTGAGGTTTTCCATTCAGGCATTACGCCTGCCCCTCTTGGATATCTGATCGAGAAAGGCCCATCGTGTTCACTTGCCGTGAACATAAGATTTCGAAGCTCTTGCTCATTTCTGGGAGCCGAGACCACCAGATTCGGAATACACCTCATATATGCAATATCGTAGGCTCCGTGATGAGTGGGTCCATCTGCTCCCGCCACACCAGCACGATCCATACAGAAAACTACAGGTAAATTCTGAAGGCATACATCATGTATCACCTGGTCATAGGCCCTTTGCATAAAAGTGCTATAAACATTGCAAAATGGCTTTAGGCCTTGGGTCGCAAGACCTGCGGAAAAAGTAACGGCATGTTGTTCTGCGATTCCCACATCATACGCACGATCAGGCATAACTTCCATCATGATCTTCATAGAAGAGCCCGACGGCATAGCCGGAGTGATACCTACTATTTTATTATTTTTTTCCGCAAGCTCTACCAGCGTATTACCGAATACCTCCTGATACTTTGGAGGTTGAGGAGTATGGTGTACCTTTTTGTTGATCGCACCTGAGATTTTATCAAAAGTACCTGGTGCATGCCATTTGGTTTGATCCTTTTCTGCGAGATGGTATCCTTTACCTTTAATGGTGAGCACATGCAAAATTTTAGGACCTGGTATTTTCTTTAAATCTTCTAAGACATCTACTAAGTGATTGACATCATGTCCATCTATAGGGCCAAAGTAGCGAAGATTCAGTGACTCAAACAGGTTGCTTTGTTTTAGAAATAACGATTTAACAGAATGCTCTACTTTAGAGGCAATTTCCTGAGCATTGGGACCAAACTTGCTGATTTTACCTAATACTTTCCAAACTTCGTCTTTGATTTTATTGTAAGTCTGACTTGTAGTAATATCTGTTAAATAATCCTTTAACGCACCTACATTAGGATCAATAGACATACAGTTGTCGTTCAAAATAATAAGTAAGTTGGAATTGGAAACGCCAGCGTGATTCATTGCTTCAAAAGCCATTCCACCAGTCATTGCACCATCACCAATTACAGCTATGTTATGCTGGTTGCATTCACTTTTGTACTTAGAAGCTTCCGCCATACCTAAAGCGGCAGATATAGATGTAGAAGAATGTCCAACGCCAAAAGTATCGTATTCGCTTTCACTTCTTTTAGGGAACCCGGAAAGACCCTTATATTTTCTGTTTGTGTGAAAGCTATCTCTCCTTCCGGTTAAAATTTTGTGTCCATAAGCTTGATGCCCTACGTCCCAAACTAGTTGGTCTTTAGGAGTATCGAAAACATAATGGAGAGCTACGGTGAGTTCGGTAACCCCGAGGCTGGCTCCGAAGTGACCTCCATAAATTGATACGTTATCAATAATGAATTCTCGGAGCTCATGACAAACCTCAGTGAGCTTTCGAATATCAAGTTTTTTTAAATCTTCAGGCGAATTTATTTTAGCTAGTAGGGGTCCTGCTTTTATCTTCATATTTTGATGAGTACGTGACTTAACATGCTAATTAAAGAGATTGTTTAAAAGAGCTGTTCAATCGTAAAATGGAGTTTAAATATATTCTCCACATCGGGTAAGGTAATTAATTAATATTAATATCCGACGAAACAGGGAGTAACTTTCCGAGGCTTGGTAAGAGTACAACAGCAAGGTATTGCTACCTCATTGGAAAAACAAGCTCACCTATCTAGGCATTAATACATTTCACGCAGCCAGCACCTTGAGTAATGCGAACATCGAGTTTGGCTGTATAAAGGAGACAAAGAAAAAGGATAATGGATAGTTAATCGGGAATAGAATCGACAATAATGACTGACTGAACAGTTATATAAAAAATTGGAATTTTTGGTCAGCAATGAACTATTCAAGGGATCAATAAGACAACATACTAAGTGCTTGAAAAAAGTGGAGATCGGGCGATCTCTGAGGAAATGATTTTGGAAATCCTAAATCAATAAATTTAAAACGATAATACTCTAATTGATTTTAACGAATAACAAAATTTCTTCCTCAAATTTGGGATATAGAAAAGGTTATTTAAACGTTAACTCGTAATAATTAATTATTTGTTTTAAGTCAAAAGCTAACCATGATAATAATGTAGACGATTAAGGCAACCATGATCAAAAATGGAAGTTATTTTTAATAGGAATATGAAAAAGTTATTATGTCTATGTTTCTTATTTATAGTCTTGAGAGCGACAGCACAAGATCGTAGTAAAGCATTGGTGCTTCATATCAAAATTCAAGAGGCCATTGATCCTCGAACCAATCGCTATTCGGAACTTGGATTAGAAAGAGCTTTAGAACTGCATGCTGATTATGTGATCCTTGAATTGGATACGTATGGTGGAGCATTAAACGATGCAGATGATATCCGAACCCGGATATTAAATTTTGAAATACCCATCTATGCATTTATCAACAAAGACGCAGCATCCGCCGGGGCATTAATATCTATTGCGTGTGACAGTATTTATATGGCTAAAGGTTCCAGCATAGGGGCTGCGACCGTAGTTTCTCAAGACGGTGCAGCTGCCCCTGACAAGTACCAGTCCTACATGCGATCAATTATGCGATCAACCGCGGAAGCCAAAGGAAGAGATCCCCGAATGGCTGAGGCGATGGTTGATGAAGATATTGATTTAGACAGCATAGCTACAGAAGGAAAAATTCTTACACTGTCTACTTCTGAAGCTATCAAATACGGTTTCTGTGAAGCTGAAGTAAGCAGCATCGAAACCATCATGGAACGAGTCGGAGTTGAAAATTATGAAATAGAAGAATTTAATCTCAGCACTACCGACAAAATAATCTCACTCTTTCTTAATCCTTTTGTGAGTGGTATTCTGATCCTTATCATTATTGGAGGTATCTACTTTGAATTGCAAACCCCAGGCGTAGGATTTCCCATACTTGCATCAATCATTGCAGTGTTACTTTACTTTGTGCCTAATTACTTAAACGGACTTGCCGAAAATTGGGAAATCCTCCTTTTTGTGGTAGGAGTTATTCTGATAGCCTTAGAGGTATTTGTAATACCTGGATTTGGTATTGCAGGCATTTTAGGCCTCATCTGTTCGTTAGGAGCGTTGGTCTTAGTGATGCTTAATAATGACATGCTTGATTTTTCGTTTGTGCCACTCAGTAAGATTTTTGTTGCCTCTGCTGTAGTTATTACCGGACTCTTAGGTTCTGTAGTGATCATGTTTTTTGGAGGTGTAAGATTACTTAATAGTAATGTTTTTAGTAGAGTTGCACTTCAAGATGTTCAAGCCAAAGAGCATGGATATACTTCTACGTTCTATAAAGAAAAATCTATGATTGGAATGAAAGGTATAACATATACAAGGTTACGGCCAAGTGGACGGATAGAAATTAGTGGAGTCATCTACGATGCATTTACAAGAGGTAACTTTATAGAAGAAGGAGTGGAAATAGAAGTGATCTCAGATGAAGGCACGAGCTTAAAAGTGAAAGAAGTTAAGTGAAAATTTTTCTTGCGCTCATATGAGACTTCACTATTTTGACTTTTCGTTTTTCCTGATAATTTCATTAACCCGAAAAATTCGGGTGTTATTCATTGAGATGATGTAACGTGTTGAATAGGAGGTAATTGATTTTGAATGAGAGGACAAAATCCTTCCCCAAATTTGAGGAATCAAAAATTATTGTCAC
>JBCCLN010000128.1:0-11317 GCA_039026865.1 Bacteroidota bacterium
AAGCCAGATTAGGGCCCAAAGCAGCTAAATGTGCGATGGCTCGTAAAATGGCGATCATCTATTTTCATATGAGGACTAAAAAAGAAGCGTTTAATCCCGAAATATTTCGGCTAAACCAAACCAAATTTAAAGAAAAACGAATTAAACGCCTTGAACAACAACTGGCTGCCCTAAAGAAGGCTGCTTAAGGTGGGTATAAGGTGGGTAAATCACCCAAGAAGCCTCAACCGTCCCCAGTGACAGGGAGAAAATGAAAAAAAGGAACATGAGAGATGTTAGCACAAGGTCCTAAAGTGGAAAAACAACCGGAATACCCGGTGAATTTTAAAAGCTTTGTAGGGAGCTAAGGAAGCGATTGATAAATGTCCAAAACGCTTCGGTTAAAACCCTTCTGCATAATTATCACCCCGTGTGTAGTCCGCACCTCCTTCAAGTTTACCATCTTCTCTCACGAGAATACAATCCATCCTTCCCATGGCCTTGCGGTATTCGATGTTATGCCCCAGCTTTTCCAATTTCCTAATGGTGCCATTTGGGATCCATCGCTCCTCTACTATAATGAGATCAGGCAGCCACTGGCTATGTATTCGGGTTGCATTCACAGCATCCTGCATAGTCATTCCATGATCGATTACGTTCATGATGGCCTGGAATACAGAAGTTATAATGGTAGAGCCACCTGGTGTTCCCACAACCATTTTTAGGTTGCCGGCTTTTTCTACGATGGTAGGAGTCATGCTGCTGAGCATTCGCTTTTCTGGTCGGATGGCATTTGCCTTTCCGCCTACTAACCCAAACTGGTTGGGTTCACCCGGTTTAGCACTAAAGTCATCCATTTCATTGTTCAGAAAAAAACCTGCTCCTTTTACGTATAATTTACAGCCAAAGAAGGAATTTAAGGTAGTGGTTAGGGAGACTGCATTGCCTTTTGGATCTACGATCGAAAAATGCGTTGTTTCTACACTTTCTATTACTTCTACTTTACCTTCTTTTATTTGTTGGGAGTTGGTTTTTCTTTGTAGTTGTATATCTGAAAAGCGTTCCTTGTTATATAGGGTATCTAAGAGCATATCTACCGGTACGTTGTAATAATCCGGGTCTCCCAAATGAGTAGCTCGATCTGCATAAACTCTTCGTTCCAGTTCCGTTAGGATATGAATCGTTTCAGGGGTGTTGTGCCCCATTTTTTTGACATCGTAATATTCAGCTCCTTGAAGTAACTGAAGCACTGCTACTCCGCCACTGGATGGAGGAGGCATAGAAATAATTTTATATCCTCGATAAGTGCTAGTCACAGGTTCTCGCCATACTGCACTGTATTTTTGAAGATCTTCCTCGGAGATAAGTCCACCTCCTCTTTGCATTTCTTTAACGATTAAGTCTGCGACAATTCCACCATAAAATCCTTCTCGTCCCTTGTCTCGAATGTAAGCTAGAGTGCTTGCCAGCTCTTTAAACTTAATTGAATCTCCTTCATGCCAAGGATAATCTTTGACCAGAAAAAAATCACTTCCATTTATCTCAATAAAATCCTCTCTTTTAGCATTAAACTCTTCCGCTTGATTCGCGGTAATGGCAAATCCATAATACGCAAGGTCGATAGCTGGTTGAATAAGCTGATGCATTGGTAATATGCCAAATTTTTCGTGTAGCTTTAATATTCCATCGACGGAACCAGGTACTCCTGCTGCCATGTGGCCGATGGTGCTTCTACCCTTAACAATGTTGCCATTTTTGTCTTGGAACATCTCCTCATAAGCAGCTTTAGGCGCCTTTTCTCTAAAATCCAATGAACCAACGGATCCATCGTTTAGCCGATAAAGTGCAAATCCACCACCACCAATATTTCCTGCACGTGGAAATACTACTGCCAGAGCAAATTTGACTGCCAATGCTGCATCGAAAGCATTCCCCCCGTTTTCGAGTATTTGCAATCCTACTTTTGTAGCGATCGGATGTGCAGATGAAATCATTGCTTGTTCACCTATAGGTCCTGTCTCAGAAGGAAGCGGAGTATAAGGTGAAGTGATATCCTCACAAGCGCTAAATAGCCAAATATATAAAAGTAAAAAAAAATTTTTTCTCATAGTTATAGTTGTAATTCATCTGGAAAGCGAATCTACAAAAGACTGGTTATCTATAAATCTACGAAGTTTTGAAGATTTTTCTAAAACCTGGGTGATCTAAGTTGATAACTCAATAATTATCAATAAGAAACACCGTTAAATTTAAATAGAAGGTTTTGGAATTTTGTTTGTTATTGGTCGAATGACTAAATCAAATGCACAGAATTGGTAGTAGATACACATAATTGAAATGTTTAATCGTAGAAGATAGTGAATTAGTAAAAGTTTCAGATGAAAGACAATTCTATCACCCCATTTACTCTAGAAATTCCTAGAGGATATAAAAAATACAATGCACAAGAGATTCAAAAAGAAATCATTGGAAAGAAGGCAGGTCCGGTTACAGCGAAAACTAAAGGCAGAGCTGCTTATAAGGAGCTGAGTAATAATCAGAAGGAATTCAATGTCGCTTCTATGATGGCAAAAACATTACGTCAATCTTTGTCTCCAGGAATGTCCGAAATATGTGAGGCTTATATCTCAGGGAAATTGACAGCTAAATTCAGGAAGCTGGCAAAAATGGAAGAGGGTGAAACCGGGACGCGTCCACTTTTCTTGAGCAAGCACGGTCATCTACTTAATGGATTCGATTTCAATGCCAACGCTCCCTTCGAAGACATTTTCGGGGCTAAATATTTTGTGAAGCCGGGATCCCAACGCGGACAAGTAATTCTGCATTTCCCAGCATTTATACCTAAAAAAACATTTAAGAGTCCTAAAGAAGCAACTAATTTTAAGATTATCGCTAGGCTAATTGCTCTATCTGATTACAGGTTCGATCATCGTGTTCAAGGATATATGCCCTTAAATAAAGGACTTCATGGTAAATATGGGACTTTCGAAATAGCAATGCTCCCATTGCTGAAAATACCCATGGAACCAACAACAGGAATGGTTTCTATAAACAACGGGATAGTTTCTAAAGAAACAGGCCTGTTTTTAATTATGGCATTGTGCTTCTATAAATATGAAGATGGAAAGTTTGAGCACTTGAACAAATCAAGCAGCATGAAAATTTTGCAGGTACTTTAGAACATGTAATCGGTTGGTACGTACTAATTATCAACCTACATGAGAGCTATACTATCTATTCCTTCTCTTCTTTTCGTTCACTTCTTAGTCTGTCAAGACTATTATAACAAAGCAAAAACTTGCTTTGATAAGTATCAGTTAGATTCTGCCAGATATTACATCAATATCAGTTTGACTAAAAAACCATCGGCTAAGGATTACTTTTTGAGCGCACTTATCTATGAGGCACATGATGCACCACTTCGGGCATTAGCAGATTACGAAGCGGTGATACAAAGAGATTCGGAGAATATAGAAGCCTACTTTCAAAAAGGACTCATTTATTTTGAAACGGGCAGTCTTGCGAATGCTATCCAGGATTTTACCTATGTCATTAATCATCAAGATCGTTCAAAGACAAAAGCTATTTACTTCGGGAATGATCCTCATGGAGTTAAGGGAACATTTATGACGACTCTTCAATCTATGAAGAGTCAAGTATTTCAATATAGGGCTATGGTTTATATAGAGTCTGGTGAATGGGACTTGGCATTAGAGGATTTTAAGAATTCGCTACAATACGACAGTACTGCAGAACTATTCATCAACCGCTCTCGACTTTACAGTAAAATGAATAATAGTGAAATGGCGATTTCAGATCTCAAAAGAGCGATATCCCTTGAACCAAAAAATTATTTAGCCTGGTATAATTTGGTGTTGATTGATGAAGCTACGAAACTCCCAGAAGAGTTAATAAATGATGAATCTTTTTCTCCCCTACTGTGCTTGATGGGAGCCAATGCTTATGAGAGCAAGGAATTTATCCATGCAGTAGAATACTACACTAAAGCTATTGAGAACAATCCGGAGGATGATCTCGCTTTAATAGGCAGAGGAAAAGCGTGCTTAAGAACTAATAAGTTCGAAGAGGCAAGAAATGATTTCGTTAGAGCGTTACAATTGAATCCGAAAAGAACGGAGACATTCTACCTTATTGGCAACTCTTTCTTTTATGAAAGATCGTATAATGAAGCGTTGGGATTTTATGAACACTATCTTTCCATTGATCCACTTTATTCTCACGTTTGGTACAACACGGCTATGTCGTACTTAAGCATAAAGAAACGGAATAAAGCGTGCGCTTGCTTAAAAAAAGCAACAGAACTGGGTATGCAGCAAGCAACTCATATGTTCGAGGTACACTGTGAAAGCCGGTAACTAAACTGGAAATCATCAACTTAAAGGTTGAATTTAAATGTACTGATTTTAAAGTTAACTTTGATGTTTGAAAGATGATACGTGATAAACTATTAAAAATTGATATGCATACGCATATTTTACCTCATAGCATTCCAAATTTTGCGGAGAAGTTTGGTTATGGTGATTTCATTAGCTTGCTCCATCATAAACCAAATGCAGCTCGTATGATGAAGGGAGATAAATTTTTCCGGGAAATACAATCGAACTGTTGGGATGCTCATTTGAGAATAAATGAGTATGAACAATTTGATACACAAATTCAGGTGATTTGCACTATTCCAGTGATGTTTAGCTACTGGGCAGATGCACATGATTGTTTACATCTTTCCATGTTTTTAAATGATCATATTGTACAGGTGGTAGAGGAATATCCTCAACATTACGTAGGTTTAGGTACGGTGCCAATGCAAGATCCCGACTTGGCAATAAGTGAGCTTGAAAGAATAAAAGAACTAGGAATGCCAGGTGTACAGATTGGATCCAACATTAATAATCATAACCTAAGTAAGCCGCGCTTTTTCGAATTCTTTGAAGCTTGCGAAGCTTTGGACATGGCTATACTTATTCATCCCTGGGATATGATGGGTAAGGAATATATGGAAAAATACTGGCTGCCATGGTTAATAGGGATGCCGGCAGAGACAGCTAGGGCCGCTGCGTCTATGATTCTTGGTGGTGTATTTGAAAGATATCCTAGATTGAGAGTTTGTTTTGCTCATGCCGGAGGATCGCTCCTTGCAACCATAGGCCGACTAGAACATGGTTTTAATTGTCGTCCGGACCTTGTGGCAGTTCACAACGATGTGAACCCAAGAGATTATTTAGGTAAATTCTGGGTTGATAGCATTACGCATGATCCAACTTATTTAAGGTATGTGATGGACTTGATTGGATCGGAAAAAATATGCCTTGGCTCTGACTATCCATTTCCGCTGGGCGATTTGGAGATAGGAAAATTTATCACAGAGATGGGATTACCTGTTAAGGACATAGATAATATTTTTTATCGATCTACTTTAGACTGGTTAGGTTTGAGTAAAGAAAACAATGCTTCTTTTTTGGATCAGTTGCAGGCTACTAATTAGTGTCTCTAAGAAAACAGTATCTTTTGAAAGAAAACGATGTATTTAGCTCATAGAGCGTGTTTTTTTGAAATTTCGATGCACAAATGGTTATTGAATCTAATTTTGAAATTTTAGTGAAAACGCAATGAAATCACAGGTTTACCTTAAATTCGTTCAAAATTCAGATGAATTTTTGAGGAATTGAGAAATTGATTCCAAAGTATAAAATAGATTCGATTCATTGTTTTTGCTAAAAAACTACGCAGCGGGTGTCAGTAAGCGTGTTTTTTGCCTTTTTTTAAAGACCTAATTGGCATTTTTGCAAATAAGATTTAAGAGAAGAAGCCGCCATTTTCCTCACTTTGCTTATTATTGTTGGAGACCTTCCTAATAATAAACCAGTAGTTCTATAAGCTATTTTACTCCGTCTCCGGAAGCTAAAATGATTGATGCGTTTGATAATGGTCCCTGTTCGAATTCCATATTGACCCGAATGATATTGGTGGATGTCTCTTTTTATTTTTGAAAATTTAATACTTTATGTGCTAAATTAATAGATACACTATTGAGTCATGTTTTCTTTACCTAACTAATGAATGATAATTAATTTTGAAAGTTCCACCTACTCTTCTGATCAGAATTCTCCACATGCCCTCTTATCTCTGTCTGATTTAAGTGTTTAAATACAGGATCATTAAAAACTACGTCAACATGATATAAGCTACTCATTGTAGAAACATCAGGTTCTTTGAATACATCATAAAATTTTTGCATGATCTTTTTAACTCATAAGTATTCTTTCATGAGAATTTCTTTAACATTTGGCAAGCCAATACTCGCAGGTTCTTCTATGAAGTGCATGTTTTTAGGGTTACTTACCTCTGGCATTTTGGGATCAACAATGAATTTAGGCACCTGATCGGAAACAAAATCTAACAGACCCGCCGCTGGATATACTACTAAAGAAGTCCCTGCCACAATAAAAATATCAGCTGTAGTAGCTAGTTTAATCGCTGGTTCAATCATAGGTACTGCTTCTCCGAACCACACGATGTGAGGCCGGAGTTGAGCTCCTTTTTCACATTTGTCCCCTTCTTTGAGCTCCCATCCTTCTAAATCATATATTAGGGTTGGGTCCAACGTACTTCGCACTTTGGAAATCTCACCGTGTAAGTGGAGGACATCCGTGCTTCCTGCTCTTTCGTGCAATGCATCTATGTTTTGCGTTATAACTGAAACTTGAAAATCTTTCTCAAGTTCTGCAACGGCTAGATGACCAGGATTAGGCTTGGCCTCTAGGGCTTGCTTCCTACGCTGATTATAGAATTCCAACACCAATTTGCGGTTAATGTCCCAGGCCTGTGGTGTGGCAACTTCCGTTACATCATATCCCTCCCATAGGCCACCTGAATCCCTAAAAGTCTTTAATCCACTTTCTGCGCTAATCCCTGCTCCAGTTAGTACCACTATTTTTTTCATTCATGAAACTAATTATAGTTCGTGCTGTTTAAGGTCGTAGAATTAAATCGTAATCTAATTAAGTCTTATTGAAATGAATTCAAAAACAGTTTTTTCAGTATTGCTATTGTTCCTGTATGTGTCTATTGAGGCACAGGAACCCGGTTGGGGAGTTAAAGGTGGAATTAATCTATCCTCTTTTGGCGGAGATACGAATAATTCAGATACCCGAATAGGGCTAAACCTGGGAGCATATTATCATCGAGTTTTGACTGGCGATTTTGCGATCCAGCCTGAAGCAGCTCTGTCTCTGGAAGGTGACGATGATACTAGTTTTACTAATTTAAACTTAGGGGCAATGGGTAAATTTCGTTTTGAGGAATTCATGGTTGAATTCGGACCTCAGCTGGGGTTAATTTTAGGAGATGATGATCTCGATGCTTCCGCAACAAATTTTAGTTTAGGCATTGGTGCGGGCTACAGTTTTAATCGTCAAATCACAGGGAGCCTGAGATACAACATTGGAATATCAGACGTTTCAGATGATAATCTAGGTGAGGATACAACAAATAGTACATTATCCATCAATATTTTCTACAGATTATAGTATTTATGAGAATTGATTTAACAAAATAGAAGAGAGGGAGAATAAGCTATCACGAGAAAATTGATGATGTTTCTTAATTAAACTTCCTAGCTCATTCAATAAATCTTTCAAATGAGAGTGGTGGTCGTTAAACCATGTAGCGTCATTTATAAAGGAGTGGATTCTGCACTTTTTTACGGTGTGAATTCTTCCGCCTACTCGGTTTGTTGCTTCGAGAATTTTGAAAGGAGTTCCCTCAGCTTTTAGTCTGTAACCAATTAATAAACCTGATAGACCAGCTCTAATTAGTGTCTCTAAGAAAAGAGTATCTTTTGGAAGAAAACGATGTTTTTAGCTCATAGAGCGTGTTTTTTTGAAATTTCGATGCACAAATGGTCATTGAATCTATTTTTGAAATTTTAGTGAAAATGTAATGAAATCACAGGTTTACCTTCAATTCGTTCAAAATTCAGGCGAATTTTTGAGAAATTGATTCCAAAGTATAAAAATCGATTCGATTCATTGTTTTGCTAAAAAACTACGCTGCGGGTGTCTGTAAGCGTGTTTTTTGCCTTTTCTTATAGACACTAATTATTATTACCATTTGAAAATGAGTCTCAACCAGAAAAGGCGAAACTGAATCAATCTCGCCTTTTCTGATTTGTTCTTTTTAATTTCTACCTGCGATCACACCTCCATCAACGTCCCAGATAGCCCCTGTTACCCAAGAAGCCTCTTCTGATAACAAGAAAATGATGCTGTTTGCTACGTCTTCTGCTGTTCCATTTCTCCCTATTGGATGAAAATCGTGGAATTCTTCCAATGCTTTTTCAGCTTCTTCTTTTCCTCCAAATACACCATGGTACACAGGAGTACTCACTACTGCAGGTGAAACAGCATTCACTCTTATTCCATGATCAGCAAGTTCTATTGCCAAGTGTTGTGTCAATGAGTGTAAGCCTGCTTTTTGCATTGAATATGCAGAAGATGGTGTCGCTTTTACGGCTTGCTTAGCCCACATGGAACCGACATTAACGATGCTACCCGAATTAGATTCTTTCATTTTTTTAGCTACAGCTTGCGTTAAAAAGAAAAAACCTCTGTTTAGGTCTAGGTAAGAATTGTAATCTTCCTTGGTATGTTCTAAAAACGGTTTTGGACCAAAAATCCCTGACGCATTTACCAAAAAGTCAATGGTCTTTTCACTTGATAGTTTAGTGATTAGAGCATCTAATTCACTTTCATTAGTGATGTCCACTTTATGTTTTACAAGGTTCGTTGCATCGGCAATCTTGTCGGTATTCCTACCAACAATATGAACTATAGCTCCTTGTTTAAGAAGTTCTTCGGAAGTTGATCTTCCGATTCCGCTTGTACCGCCTACTACTATGGCTACTTTGTTTTGAAATTTACTCATGTTATTAAAATTTAAATTAAAAAACAGACTTGTCTGTCTTTATCGGGTTAAATTTTTTTATGTGATTATTTTCTCACAAACTTTTTTCATCTCTTTTATTGGCCAATCATTTTGATGAAGGTGGCTTTCTGCAACAGCACCTTCGTACAGTAAATAAACTTGCTTAGCCAAGTTTCTGCCATCATCTTCACCAATGTTATCCATATTTTCAAGAATTAATCCTCCAATAAAATCTTGAAATGAGTTTTTTTGACTTTTGATTTCAGCTTGTATTTTTTTATTCTCCTTCGGTATTTCTGCAACAGTATTAATACACCAACAACCATTGAATTTTGGGTTGTGAAAGAATTCCTCTAAGAAGTCAAATAGTGCTAAAACCCTTTCATAGCCTTTGAGTTTAGATGAACAATACTCTTTAATGTCTTTAACGAATGTTTTGTTTTTGTTCTGTAGGTAAGCGACACAAATATCTTCTTTAGAGGAGAAATGACTGTATAAGGTAGCCTTGGCAATTCCGGCTTCCTTTATGATTTCATTGATTCCCGTTCTATTATACCCATTAGAATAAAATAGCTGAGAAGCGGTTTCAACGATTTTATTTCTTACCAAGGAATGTTTCACAGCACAAATATATAAATTATTTAAACGAACAGACAGGTCTGTCTAATTACTTGTTATATTTAATACCAAGATAAAATGACTGGGCTCATACTTTGCAAGTAGCTCAAATCTTTCGATTTATCGCATCAGTTTCTACAAAGAGAGATAGAACATTCATTTTATTGTTTGTTCTGTATTTAAAGTCACATAATTGATATTTTATAAGTTTTCGTTTGTCCAGCAGAAATCTGAAAAGCCAATATTACTTCCTCCATCATACCATGTGTAGTTTCCTGCGTTCACGCTGGGAGTCATCACTTCTAAAAACCCACTTTCAATTTTTGAGATGATCTTTTTTCCTGATACTTCGTTATCAAATACTTGTTTAACGCTGCTAAACTCCGTTTTTGACGTCTTGTCTGAGAAAAAAATGCTACCTCAAATTCTTGAACTGAGTTTTTAGAGGTGACCTTTATTGACTGTCGTTTATGTAGAGCTTCCTTTTTATTGTAGAAATCCTTATTAGTTCCATTCGGTTTATGAACTAAATCTATCAATTTTCAATGATTGGTATCAGATACTTCATAAGTATTACGAAAGGTAGCTTTCCTCTCCAGTTACCATAGTTGCTTCCTGTGAATACAATTACAGCGTTAAAATCATCCAGTATCATCATATATTGACCGCCATTTCCAGATGCAAATGTGACTTTGGTATTAATATTTTCGTATTGCAAAACTTCTTGATACCAATAATAGCCGTATCTGGCGGTCGAATATTTTGCATTCTTTAGCCTGGAAAATCTCACGAATGACATTTCAACATCCGTTCGGCAGTCGGTAGATTTCTTCATCCATTGTTGGCTAACTATTCGCTGATTATCCCAAAGACCTTCATATTGTACTAACTGTGCTATCTTGAGCATATCTATAGGTCTCATATAGAATGATCCTGCTGACATTCCCTTTCCTTTAGGGGAGATCGTCCACTTATAATCCTCAATTTCCAAGGGGTCAAAAAGATATTGTGCTGCAAAATCCATAATGGACATCTTGCTCGTTCGAGATATTATTTCCCCAACCAGCATAGGTTCAACGGAGGTATAATCCCAATTTAATCCCGGATCGTGCCGAATTGGTATATCCAATATGAAGCCTATCCAGTCATCTGTTTCCCACATCTCTGATTCGCAATCCGGGCCAATCCCGAAAAAATTTTCGCAAGCCAGTCCTGATTTCATTTCCAGTAAATCTTTAATCTTTATTTTTCCTCTAGGATCATTTTCCCATTTGGAGAAAAACTTATCTAGGCTATCATCCACCGTGAATAATCCTTGATCGATCGCAATTCCTGCTAATATGCTGGTTATTGATTTGAATGAAGATCGAGTATCATGAAGGCGATCTCTGTCAAAATCATTAAAATATTCTTCTATAATTATTTTCTTATTCTTCATGACCACTATTCCATCGATGTTTGGATATATCTCTTGGTTAATGTCTTGCTTTAACTGTTCAATAGGACTTTGACTTAAACTAGAGGTTATAATTATCAAGGTGAGTAGAATTGCGGGTAGTTGATATAGCATTATTCGATTAATTTGATTTAGCAAAAGTTACATTTTGAATTTTTTTTGTTAGTAACTTGAAATGTAGAGTCTATTTTGATTATTCACATAGAATTCATAATGAACCCCATAGATAGATTGATTTATCAGGAGTTACTATTCAGTTGCTTATATAAAATATTATTTTAAAAATGAATTTGATTATCATTATTATTGAAATAATTAACT
>JBCCLN010000129.1:0-11317 GCA_039026865.1 Bacteroidota bacterium
ACCGGTCTTGAACTGCTTGAAAAATTCGTCGTTGAATACTTCCTCGTTGTTCATAATGTGTGCAATTTAAATTTAGATAAAAAATTAACTGGGGTCATGACCCCAGTTAATTTCTATTTACACACTTTATGAGACAGTACTTACAATTGTTAGCAAACAAGTTAATTTTTCTTTACGAAAATGAAGTCCCCTGTTTGATGACCCGTATTTCGAATTGGTCTAAATTGTGGAATATTCTCTGTATTGTTGTCTACGGCCTCTTTAATTTCAGCAAAAAGATTACTGCCCATCATGTACTCTGACTCCATATCTTGAAGTGTCTCCAACAAGTTTTTAATAAATTCACTTCTATCGGGTACCGGTCTATCCGATCCACTGGTCATAGCAACTCGTACTTTTTTGCGATTGTAACGATTAATTACTTCTTTAGCTTTTTCCTTGTGACCACCTTGTTTATTAGTCGCTATTGCCCCCCGATTCTCTTGAAAAAAACTACCTGCAAAACAAGAATCAATAATCAATAAAATATGCTTGGCCTTGTAATTGGACACAAAATCTTTGATATCTCCATTCTGAAAATAAGTGCGTTCTTTGCCTTTGATAGCATCTACGGGTATCCAATAACCTTTTTTAAGCTTTGAAACATATTCACCATGCCCTGCGTAAAAAACTAACAGGTGATTTTTATTACTTAAACTATCAATCTGATTTTTAAAAGCCATGTGCATTTCTTCCCCATTGGCGTTTTTTATATAAGTTATATCATCATCTTTAAAACCAAATTTTGATTTTAAAACATCCACCATTTTATCTGCATCTGCAATGGGGTGGGAAAGACTTGAGAAACCACTCTTTGAAGGATAGTTCTGATTGGCAATTATGATCGCCTTGTACGTGTACTTAGAATCCCTTTCCCTCTCTTCCTTTAAGGATTCCATGATAATCTTTATTTCTTGACTAGGCAAAGCCCTTATTTGTTCAAGTATTTTTTGGACATTGTCTCTGGATTTATCTTCACTCTGTTCTTTTGTTGTCGGCACCAAACCATTTTTGGTTGCTACTTCTTCTTCAGTTTCTTTTTCATCTTTATTAGGCAAAACGGAGTCTTGAATTTTTTGAATCTCCATCCAAAAATGCTCATAATCTTCTATAGTCAAAGCTTTAGAGTAGAGTTTGTAGGAGTAGTTTTTCAAATATTCATCCTCTATCGCATATTCTGCAGGAAAGCCTGCAATATTCGGAAAAAGGTCATCACTATCAATAATTCCATCTCCATCCGAATCTTTGAAATTATAGTAAAGAATATTTGTGTATGCATTCCAATCGTTCTCACCAGGTAGTTTTGCACTAACTTTATAAGCAGCATTAAATTGGGGTTCTGATATTAATTGATTCATGTCAAAACGCAATTCAAAGTCTAACTTTTCTATTCCAACTATTTCTTCATTACTAAATAATAAATCAATATCCTTATCATGATTAAATCCATGACCGCTAAGATATAAGTCAAAATTTAATGGGGTTTCGCTTGCGATAAGCATTAGAGACTGTTCCCCAGAAAATCCTATGGATAAATTTGAAATATCTAAAAAGGAGGAGTATTCCTTTGGATAAAGAAATCTTTCCTTCCCAATAATTCTATTATTCTTAGAAGGTGCAATCATTTGAATTTTGCCTCGAGGATCTATGTGAATAATAGTGAAATAGAAGGGGTTCTTTCCCCTATTATAAATCCTTAAGCTTGAGTTTTCTAAAGCCTGCCTATTAATTATATTGCTTTCTAAATGTTCTTTTGATAATTGCCCTAAAACAGGGGAGTTAATCTCAAAATGAACTTCAAACTCTCTGTTTTCGTTAACAACATTTTTTAGATTGAGACCTTCGCTTAAATATTTTAATTTTTCCAATAAAATCAGGCTCGCATATCCTTCACTGTCATCAATTTCCCAAAGAACATCTCCAGAATTGGATTCTAATTGAAACCTGTTTCCATATTGGCTTATAAGGTAATCAGCATTGTTATTACTAAAGGAAATCCCTCTCAAATTCAAACTATCAGCATATTTCCTATATCGATTCATAAAAAAGTTCTTGTTTTCTACTGACCATGAATTATCAAGAAAAATCTCCATTTTACCATCAGAAAAAAGAGTTTTTTCTGCCTTACAGTTAATTAGCATAATGGATAAAAAGAAAACTATTAGAATTCTCAAGTAATAAACGGTACTATAAGAAACACTTTCCATAATTAAAAACAAGTTTTTAAAAGAAGTTGTCTTAATCTAACATATAAAACATAATCAATGTCTGTCTCATCATAGTGGTCTACTAATCAAATAATCAATTGAAATGAAGATATATATCTATTTTTTTTGCATTCGGATCAGCCAAAGAAAGAGGCTCAAATGCTCCTCTACTTTTTGGTGACAACGGTGATTCAAAATTTCTTTGGCGCTTATTTGATATTATGAAAGTGAACTTCTCAATACCTATAAGACCTTTCTGCTGGAAACGATTCGAGTTGGTAATACTACCTCGTGGAATACCGTTATCGATAATAGTCCAATCATCAAAAAGTCTTATTGGGCTTAATGAGCCGTTAGTGTTTGTGAAAAACGCATAGATAAACTGCGCATTTTCACTTAAGTTTGTTAATCTAAACTGATACGAGCTGGCTACTGGTAATTCAAAAAACGGATTCAATTCATCGACTTCCGACGGAGGTAACGGTATAACTTCAGAATTCAATATGGTATCTTTTAAAGATGACTTAATTAGTTCGATTCTTAGTTTATTTGGTTCATTTTTAATTGTCAGAAAGTTTCTCCAGTAGCGCAATACTTGGGTTAAATCCCAAATTTCATTATAATTCAAATAATACTTCTTATCATTTTGCTCTATAAAGTCCTGCAAAATTTCAAGATTTTCAATTGCCAAATCAATCTCACCCCCTTCCAATGCTTTTCTAAACTTATAATATGCCGTTTCATCAGCATCTGGATACTTAAATTCCAATTCGGCCAACAGCTTCCATGCTTTAGTTAGCCTACCCGATTGCATTAAACCATTTAAACGTGACTTCAACGTGAATAAGGAGTCATCATTTAGATCAATCACCAATTCCCCCCCAGCATCATAACCAAAAGAACCAAAATCAGGAGTCTGTTTTATTTCTGCTTGGGAATGTTGAGCAACTATTTGTTGCAGATATAATCCTATTTCACTGGAAGTTACCAGACCATTTCGATCTCCTTTGTCAATCATTCCTTTTTTAAATCCATCAATTAAAGTACCAGTAAACAAAGAATGCCCTGAAATAGGACCTCCATCTGCAGCAACTTGTTCTGGTCCAGCAGAGGTAATGACATTTCTACTCATTTTACTTTGCAGTTCATTTGAATAAGCATCAGAATCTCGGTATTTAAGTGAGTTTATTGCAATTCCTGATTTGCAAGCGTCCAAAATCACTAATATATGCTTGGCTGGTAATTCGTTAATGTTTGACATAAGTTGACTCGCCTTGATATAACTAGAAAATGAATTTTTAGAAACATTTTCACCATCTACAGGAACGATATATCCAATACTTCTTTCAATAGTCCCAATTTTCTTTTTATAACTCATGCCATGACCTGAAAAGAAAAAAATTAAGTTATCTTTTTCAGTCAGTTTTTGGGGAAGAATGTTTTCAATATCAGATAAGATCTTGCTTTTTGTGGCCATCTTATCAAAAATAGGAGGTACTATTTCATCAAATCCTAAGTCTTCCGTGAATAACCGGTGAACTCCCTTTGCATCATTGACCGCATTGTCCAATTGCGACCAGTGATCATAAGCATTAATACCGATGGTGAAAATATAATTTTTGCCATCATTTTGGATTAAGTCTGTATTTGTTGAAACGGGTTTAGAGCCCCTAATGCTGGTTTTTTGCGCTTCCATAAATATGGTAAAAAGCAAAAAAAGTAAAAGTAATTTATTCATCGTTCTTAAACTTAAAATTCACATTTTCATTGACTTCTTGACCCGAATTCCAATTGGTTGCAAATTTTGGTGTAAATCATTCGATTTAAGATGGCAACACGTTTACTTGCAAAAAGGGAGCCTTCGAGTAACTAAGATTTTAATCCTATAGAACTCTTTTATCGAATGTTCAATAAACCAATATTAATCAAGAATTTCATTGCCATACCTACTTACTATCATAATTCCTTTTTCTTAAAATTTGCCCATAATGACAATTTAAATCTCTTTATCGTACTGAGTAATGAATATGATTGTGATGACCAGGAATTACATAATCATATTCGGTCAACTTTCCCGTATTTCTGTCATATTTAGTATTTAACAAGGGTCCATAATTTTCTCTTGTAAATTCATGATCTAGAATTGCCTTCTGTAGCCTCGCTAGTCTATCCCAAAGAAAAATCTCATCAACACTATACGGTACTTCTTCTATAAATAGAAAATACTTATTCTTGTAATCGTCAAATTTCAAATTTTTCAAATGACTCTTTAGCCTTTCTTTTATTTTATACGAGAAGTGGTGATATGCAATCATTTGACCATTAATTCTGCTTATATCAATGGCTTCTTTTCTGTAATGATTACTGTTTTTTGAGTGTTTACCATTACTACTTGCACTTATATAAATTCTTTTTATTGGTGGAATAGAATTTTTCAATAATTCTCTATTGGCCTCATCCAATACTTCCGATAACGATGTTACAACCAGGTTTGTCACCTTTTGATAAGAACTAATAAAATCCCGTGTTCTACCAAAATCCACAATTATGGAGTCACCACTTTTCAATCTAATTGGTAAAGAAAAATAAACTAGTTTTCTTTTGGTATACTCGTCCAAAGTCCTATCATCCATATCCGTATTATCTTCATAAAATACATTTTCTCTAATATCATAGGCTATTCCTTTTTCCCGATTTTTTTCTATTGTATTCTCGAGATATTTCAAATATCCTTGTCTATCAATGTTATATTGATCTTCAAAAGTTTTAGCCAACGGACCTCTATGGAAAGTAAAAATAGAATCATTTCGTTTTTCATATTCACTTATACCTCTTTTAATTACATCTTCGTTTTGGGCGTTTGAATATGTACCGATTATGATCAGGCTCAAGGCTAAAGTTATTCTGTTCTTCATTTCTGATGTATAAATTAGATTTGTAAATTATTTTTAATAATGAATCTTAAACGTCGAAGAACCATTTAAAGCTCAGGGCGTTTCTTTAAACTTTTTCATCATAATTTCAACACAACTAGTTAAAGAATAATATTGGCCTACCCCAGAAGATTAAATTCCTTTTATCACCCTAGTGTACAATATTGTTCAATATATTGACTAAATGAACTCTTTAATGCATTGGCATTGCTTCATTAGCTAATGCCTTCGTCGATTTGTTATTAACCATATAATTAAGAGCCGACTTTGCAATCGTTAGTTAAAAAACATACTCAAAGGCCTCTTCAGAGTAATATTGTTTCCTCATGTTCTCCAAGTATGAGCTTTGTCTATCGGCAAAGGTTTGATTGATTATACGGATCTAATAGAATGGTTGAGAATCCTTTAAATCATAGCATTAACTCAGTGATTTTCTAATAATTCATCGAGATTTTCTATCCCAATAAAATTAAATTCAACTGTGTCCATTTCCTTGGTTGAATCCTTGGTCAATCCTCTAGTGCTTGTCACCGGTTTATCTACCACAACCTCAATGTAGTCCTTATTAAAGGAAAATAAAATCGATTTAAAATATGCTATGGCTTCATTCTCAGTCTGTGTCAATATATCACGTCTAATGGCCTTCTGTTTAATAGATTCTTTCCTTTCCTCTACAATTTGTTGGACATAGTTTAAGACTCCACCGTAAAGATCAGTACCGATATGAAATTGAAAGTTTTTCACTGATTTTACTATCATTTTATCTATCATATAATTGGGCTCATCCAGCTGAGCCATGGGCAGTTTTATTTGATGAATAGAATCACCTTGCCTAATAATTAAAGCCTTGTCCAGGTCAATAAATGCGTTAAGTTTAACTGGAACCTGGGCAATCGCCCGTACAGCTTTATTTGGATTGTTCTTTCTATGAAGAAAAAACAAATCTTCATACACGTGCTGAACTAAATGTAGTTCTTTAATTTTAAGAACCTTTTCCAAAGTGGCTCGATCCGATTTCTGCCTTTCAAAAAACTTTTTGTAAATCCAAATCCCAGCAATAGATCCAGACAACAGAGATAGCACCAAAACAATTATTAGTAGCGTCTTATTCATAAGTCTATTTATTTATTTTTTTGTGATAAAACATACTTTGGTTTAAGAATTCCATTTCAGGATTTTCAAAATGAAACTTAGATTTCATACCCTTATGTGCAAAACAACTTTGCCCCACTCTAATTCAACAGCAACTATAATTGACATGGTCCCGAATAGCCGTACCAAAGTAAAATAGGGAATGCCGATATATTTAATAATCATTACTTATATGTTTACTACCATACTGCAAATTTTCAATTATCTAACTGAAAAATGGATATGATCTTCATGTCTGATATGATACGAGTAATCATTCTTTGACGTTTCTCTATAAAATTTGGTACTCAATAATGGACCAAAGTTTTCTCTACGACCATTAAACTTTTGTATTCCAGATTGAATTGCTAAGATTTGGTATATCAAAGCATCTGAGTAATTAACATCTGATTTAAAGGAGTTAAGCTCGTCTATTTCAAGCAAATTAGCTAAAGCATGTCCCAAATGGTTGCTGTATCTAAAGATATGTTCAAGATTAATCCTGGAAATATCTAAAGCTTCACCCGAAAAATGATTGCTACTTTTAGAATGTTTACCATTTGTGGTTGAAATTATATGAATCGATTCAATCAGTGGCTTTCTTAATCCGTAAAGTATTTCGTTAGCATTGTTTAAAACCTTAGCAAGTCCGTAAATAAGTTTCGGAGATACCTCTTGTCTTGCAGATAACGAATCATTTTGTGAGGTGCCGAACGAAATATATACTTCTCCTAATTCTGTTGGAATCGTTGTATCTATCAATATATGATTATTTTTAATCTCCTCGGCTCTTGGGTTTTGAGATTTTATCTTATCAAGAGATTCAACTCTTTTTTTGTAATCATCCAAATATTTATGATGCTTTTTGTAGTCTTCGGTCAGACCTAGGGAGTCCCTGTTTAGATCCCTTAGTTTTGTCTTACCTGAATTTACAGATTTAATGAATAAGGGTTCCAATTCAGATATTTCTAAGTTTTTAATAATACTGTCATTCTCACTGCGCACCTCCAATACATGCTTTCCAGATGGTAAATTCTCAAAAACGTATCTTTTATTTTTTCTTGCTGAACGCACAAATTTATTATTAAGGTACAACTGACCTTCCAAATTATTATCGTAAACTATAGAACTATTACCCGGTTTATTGGAAATTTCTAGTTCATAAACTTTAAATCCTATATTTTGAGTATCAGATATGTTCTCCGGTAATTTAAAAACAAAATTGCCTTTTCGAAATTGTGGCAATTTGCTATATCCCATCATTGGAGTTTGACTCCCACTACTTCTATCTGTTACGCTTTTTCTGAGATAGTTATATAACTCTGTAAAGCTCAAATAACCGTCCTTATCTGCATCCGCTATAGCCGTACTTAAGGCATTTACTAATTCTTCTCTGTAGATGCTTTTATCCGGAACAACTTGAGACTCAGTACCACTCGTCATATAATGCCTGACTGGATTTTCAGTAGCTTGTTCAATATTTTTTGGTGGTTTTGAGCCCCCTCTGAAAACAGAGCCAGAAAAACATGAATCGAACAAAAAAAGTACGTGCTTCGAATTAATGTCCACCTCATATTGCCTAATATTGTTTATTCTAAATCCCTTATTCTTAAATTCAGAGATGGAGGTCAAATCCTGAACATCCATTTTGGGAGCATCAATTGGCACCAACCAACCTTCTTTTTGATCATGACTAATTGTTGTCTCTCCATGACCAGCATAGTAAATAATTAACCTGTCATTTTTCCCTTGACCATAATTAAAAATGAATTCCTCTATAACTTCTTCTAATTCAGTTTCGTTAAGATCCATTTTTGGAATTACTTTAAAACCGTGAATTTCTAAGATACCTTTCACAATTTCTAAATCTTTTTTGACACCTGGCAAATCATCCCAGTTGGGATCAAGGTAATTACTATTGCCTATGATAAGCGCGAAGCTGTTTTCATATAGTATTTTCGACTTTCCAGTATTTTTTGCCATTACAGGTACAGTACCACGTTGAGAATAGCATAATGTTTGGAAAAACAAAAGAAATAATATCATCGTAGTCTTATTCATCTATCGAAAAAGATTAGAAAGTAGTATTACTAATAATTACAGCCTTAGTAGCATTAAACATTTTAAAGATATTTTGACCTTATTCAAGATTTATTTAACTTGAAATAACGACTAGCACAAACTAAAGATGCTTCAGTTTGCAAGATTATTTATTAAAATGAAAATCATATGCCAAATCATAGATTCATAAATTTGCACTAAAAAACAATTCGATTTTTAATACCCTTCTGAGAACTAATATATTCAAGAAATATCCCACGTATTTTAGGTTCATTTTCTTTTGACTATTTCATATATTAACTCAGAACTATACCCATCGATTTTAACATTTGGCGGGACTGTTTCAGATCCCCTAGTTTGAACATAACTCCTTTTTACAAACTGCTCAAGAGGATTTGTCAGGCCTCTTATTCCATTTCCAGTAACTACAATACTTAGATCTAGTGGGGCATTGGAGGAAAATCCTTTAAGCATTAGTTGTTCAAAGGGAGGACCAAAGCCAAAGGCACGTTCACTAAACGTTTTGGATTGCCCAGGTAGTAGAAGACGCTCATTATCTGTTAAACGATAAGTAGAATTAGGCATAAAAGCTGATACTTCACCTTTACTATTTATTTCGATAATACTAAAATAAATTGGTTCTGTTCCCAAATTTGTGACACGCAAAAGCACATAATCTTTCCCCGGTCTAACGGACATTGCACCTTTATTATTTAAGAATGCATTTTCATTTAGTATTTTTTTCGGCATCTTGGATTCATCGTACAATTCCACAGGCAGCAAAGCAAATTGAAAAGCGTAATTCTTGTTAGTAAGATTTAGGTTTTTAAGATATTTTCCCTGTGCATAGTTAAAAAGCCCTTTTTTTAAAGTTTTCAAAGTGCTAGAACCACGATTATTCTCTTCAAAAGCATTTAGTGATCCTGGATGAAACAACTGATATAACCCATTTTCATTGAACATAATACCCACTTCTGCCTCTAACGAATCATTCACTATTTCACCAAGGTTTTTTTTCGCTAAAAAGCTGGTGATGGAATCCTTAATGTCTTTGTCAGGAATCGAACTGTCAAGATAAACTTTTATCGAGATGTCTTTATAACTCAATTGATCTATAAATACCCAAAAATCTTTGACATTTGAACTCAACAATGAATCTTCAAAGGCTACGACTGACTCATTGAACTTAGCGTCGATTATTTTGCCTCTAGAAACAATATTTTCCTCTGCAGGTTGAATCGTTCCAGATTTACATATATATATGGTGGTATTCTCTAACAAATAATGTAGTTTTCCCCCACGAATTCGTAATTTTTTATCCCCTAAAAACTCAGTTATTTCGAAGAAGCCTTGTTGTTCTTTGTATTCATTTTTGAACAAACTCAAATCTATGCCATTGCCTTCGATTGTTGGTTGTTGTGCGGGAGCTATAATATTCATTTTTGCCGTAATCTTGGCGAACAATTGCCTATAGCTATAGTCTTTAGATAAATTCGCCATGGCCTCAGAAAATGCATAACTTAAAGAACCTCTACCATTGTATTCATAATTAAGTTGACTTGATGTGGCCCCTGAAATTGCTACATATGCTGCAGCATTTTCATCGACTTCCTGTCGCTCAATGAATGAGATATTTTCATCCATTTGTGCTATTGGATCATACCCCTCTGGTTGAAAAGGAACAATACTTCCGCGGTGAATATCACCAATAGGTCCACGAGTAGCTGTACCTGAATGACAACTGTCCATGATCATAAGTAATTGTCCTTCTTTACCCAGTTTATTTCGTATGTTAATGATGTAATCCCCAAGTTCATCATCTCTAAGATGATTTTCACCTTCATAGTAACCTTTGGAGTAGGCCGCGCATGCATCCACCGGAATCCAAGCTTCGTCATATCCATCTACTTCATCATCATTGGTATCATAAATTAGTTGTCCATGACCTGAATAATGAATAACAGCTATATCTCCTTCTGCCAATTTGGATTTAAACAATTCAAAAGCCAATTTTATGTTGGAATAGGTTGCTTTTTCATTCTTTAATATTTGAATGTTCGCCTTTTTAAATCCATGGGAGAGAAGTGAATTTTCTATTAAAGGAATATCATTGATAGAATTAATATCTCCCCAACCTGAATTATTGGGGTAATCACCAATTGCAATTATAAGTGCATGTTTATCCTCAATCGAGTATACGTTCGTACCCAAAACCAGCAACGACAATAATAAAATAAAGTTTAATCTCATAAGCTCGCTTTTTATTGATCACCATTCTTACCTTTAACTATTGTTCCGTATAGCAATTCATTTTTTCATTTTCGGTAAGTTCTCTTTTAAACCAAATATCCTTATTGGATAAAAGCCAACTATTTTATACCATTTGTGGATTTGCGGAGTTCTTTTCATTCAAATAAATGGTCCCAATCCTAAAAGAACCCAAAGGACTTGTCTGAAAAGAATATTTTTATAAATCCCAATGAGTACTCTCAAGGAATTTCTCATTTCGTGGGCGTAATCTTTATTTAACGCTTTCTATGCTCCACAGACCACAGGCTTCAAACAGTTGGTCAACCTGATGATTTTTATATTACTAAAATTTACTCATTATTATTCCTTAAAAAAGAGATGGGGAGGGGAAGGCTAAATTTAAACTAAAAACAAAAAAAACAATTACACAAAAACCTTAGAAAAACTGGGGTTTTTCCGCAAAAACGAGTTAAGTTTTTGTAAAGTCACCTATTCGGTGAGCATCTTTTATGAAAAGTTCGGAAAACCCTTTTTTATTAGGGTTTTGAAAGATGAGTTCTAGTCCCTCCGGCTCCACCTACGCCCTCCGAAGCTTGAGCGAAGCGAAAGCGAAGGAGGGCACTATTTTACTTTTCAACCTCCTTTTAATGTTTTTAGTTCTTGGGCTTCGGTGGACCCGTCCACTGTGATCCCAAA
>JBCCLN010000130.1:0-11291 GCA_039026865.1 Bacteroidota bacterium
GCCTTGGTCAAATTACTGGGCTTGTGGCTTTTTATGACTGTATTGCTCCCAAGGAGTTCACAAGCCCTTGGAACCTGGTTTTATCCATCACCAACTAAACTTGAATTCAGATCCTTGATTGAAGCTGAAGTGATTCAAAACGGGGATAGTCACAATCCGAACGACCCGCACTATCAGGCATTAAGAGATTCTGTCCTGCTGGTACATCAAGTGTCAGACGTCACAGAACTGCCTTTTAATTATGGTGGGTTTGTAATGAGCAAAGGAGAAGAATTAAGTGCCAGAATTTACAATAAGCATCAGAAACAGCTTCTGGCCCAATATCGAAAACAAAATCAATTGAATCGCTGGTTGGCCATCATCAATCCGTACCTGACGATCAAGAGCTTGTCCATGGCACTCAGCGGTACGGATTTCAAATCCTATGTGGACTTTCAGCAACAAGCTGAACAATACAGGTATCAGCTATCTCAAAAGATGAATGAACTTCAGATAAAATACATCAGTCCCGACAGGGTGAGTGGATCAGAAGGAAAATCTCATGTGGTTGACAAGGAGGAATGGAAAGCTTTTCCTGATTTTGAACATACCTATTTATCCATTGGTACTACACTTAAAAATGAGATTCTGTCATCTGTTTCCATGCTTCTCTGGATCATTCTATCCATTGGGATGATTAATATACTGTCAAAAAAAGCTAAAGCGGTATAAATGATGTATATATTAATGTTCCAACAATTTCTAAGAACAAAGACATGCCAGATAGGTATACTAATGATTTTTATTCTTGGAATCATCAGTATATTGATTGGAAGGCAGTTCTTGATTGATCAGGAGAAGATGAGTTCTCAGGTAGTTGAAAATCACGCCGGGCACCTGGAACGTAATCTCGAATTTCATAGCGACGATATCGGTTTATTACTCTACTACCTGGAATTTGTATTAGTTAATCCATCCCATTCTTTAGCCGCTCTGAGTATCGGTCAAAGAGACATAAATCCAGATGTTCAAAGTTTGAATATTCGTACGTTGGAAGGCCAGCGATACGATACTGACTTGGTAAATCCGGTAAGTCTGCTTCATGGCAATCTGGATCTGAGTTTTATTATTTTGTTCGTATTTCCTTTGCTTATCATTGCTTTTACTTACAACCTTCGATCCGAAGAGGTAGAATCGGGCACCTGGAGATTGGTCGGTGTAATGTCCAGGTCAACGTTTGGATTTCTTTTAACAAAATTTGCGGTAAGAATCACACTTGTTTTCTCACTATTGATTTTGCTATGTGTGATTGCAACTGTTGTGATAAATATACCCTGGAAAGCCTCATTTTTTGCTTTTTTTGTTATGAGTATATTATACCAAGTCTTCTGGTTTGCACTAAGCTTTTGGGTAGTATCATTAAAACAAAACTCAGCCGTTAATGCCCTGGCATTACTTGCAATTTGGTTGGCATTAGCAATTTTGCTACCGTCCTCTCTAAACAATTATATTGCTAATAAATATCCGGTACCTGAAGCATTGACTACTATGATCAAGCAACGTGATGGGTACCATGAGAAATGGGATACTGATAAACGAGAGACATTACAGAAGTTTTATACGAGATATCCTCAATTCGAAACGTTCGGTTTTCCTGAAGAAGAAGGTTTTAACTGGATGTGGTATTATGCTATGCAGCATATGGGAGACGAAGAGTCACGGAATGAAAGTAAGGAAATGAAAGAAAAAATAATGCTACGAGGGCTTACTAGCAAAAAATGGGCAAGGTTTGTTCCTACCATGCATACGCAGTTACTGTTCAACGACATCGCAGGTACCAGTTTGACTAGTCATATGGATTTCCTTGAACAAACGCAAAGATTTCATGAACGTATTCGTCTATTTTTTTATCCAAAAATCTTTCTCAATGAAAATGCATTAAAGGTTAATTGGAAGCGATTTGAACCAGAATTTCTACCGCTTGAAGAAGAGATTAATTGGTTCGAGGTCATAATCCCTCTAACGGTTGGAATTTTAATCTTTTCTAGTCTTACCTTGATTAATACAAAGATTCTTTGACTGCAGCTAAAGTGCACAATAAAAGGCGATAGTTTTATTGATTAAATAACCTAATTAGTGTCTCTAAGAAAAAACGAAAAACACGATCAACTGGCATCTGTAGCCTCGTTTTTTAGGGAAAGAATGAGTCGAATCGATTTTATACTTTTGAATCCTTACTTATTAACTTTTTCAAAGTTCAAATGAATTTTGGATAAATGGAAGGCGATACTTTGGTTTTATTGCATGTTCATTAGAAGCTTTCAAACAGATTTAATGACTATTTGTACATCGAAATCTCAAAAAACATGCTCTATGAGCTGGAAACATCGTTTTCTTTGAAAAAGATATTGTTATTCTTAAAGACATTCAATAATGCATTCAAAGTATGAACCGATTTCCTCCTTTTGAGGATCGCATGGCATTAACTTTTATTCCTAGGACCAATTAGCTAGTTCTAGCTATTTTGAGCAGAAATACTACCTCTTGAAGTAGGTCGCAGATTTTAATGTTTATATTCACTTTAAATGCTAGTAGTTGATATTTACTATCTCATTAATAATCTGTGCCTTTACAGTACAATCTTACTCATGTGGCTTATATGGAAAAATCGATCATCCATAAAAGTTTTTTATGAAGCTTTCTTTTTCCTAATCTGCTTGTGTTGCCATTTACTATTTACATACATAGATGATCTTCCTCTAGTACTAGCATGGATTATTGTTGGTGGCGCAACACTTAATTCAATGGCAATTTGGTTTTTATCCAGAGCTATCTTCAATGAAAAAAAACTACCGAAAAAAAAAACTTACTTAATCATAGGTTGCTCGCTGACCTGCTATTATGGACTGGCAGTATGGGATAAATTTTCTGGGCCTAGATACCCCGATGTCTTAATGCAAGTGATTGCTTTAGGTTATTTAGTGCTAGCCATTATGCAAACACGAATAAAAGTTGCTGATGAAGCCTCAATTCCATCTTATAGGTTAAAAAAAAACATCATTTTGAGCATTGCGGCGATATCTCTATTTACCATATCCTCAGAATTAGCATTGCAAAAACCTGAAAGGATACATATGATGATCATTCAACGGATTTTTGTGTTGGGATTAATCGTTTTTTTTATTGACCGCAGTTTTTCGTTAAGAAAAAACATGCTAGATACTAAAAAAGAAATAAAAGATCGTCCGTCTAATCTGGCTGAAAAGATCAAGGATAAGGTTATCAAGGATAAATTATATCTTTTAGAAAAACTCACCATTCGTCAACTTGCGGAAGAGCTCAATGAACAGGAGTATAAAGTACGAAAGGCAATCAATCAAGATCTTGGATACAAGAATTTTCTGGAGTTTGTCAATTCTTTCCGAATTCAAGAAGCAGTAAAGCTTTTGCGGGACAATTCCAAAGCACATTTGACCGTCTTGGAAATTGCGTACCAAACTGGTTTTAACTCTATTGGGCCTTTTAACAGGACCTTTAAGTCGATTTATGGGATGACCCCTACAGCATTTCGTAAAATCGAAGGACTATCAGATCCGGTTTTATCTATTGCTTAAAGTGAAAATTCTTGCCGATTTCGAAATCGGCAAGAATCTGATGAAATCAGCGAGATTTTCGCCTACCAGCCTTTTCATTTTGCATCTTCATTTTCGGCCTTTCATTAAGTGAACTGAAATTGATTCGATGTAATAAAATGAAAATGGTAAATGCAATCTCATTTAAGTTTAGAAGTAGGAAGATAAGCACATTCAATAGAAGCAAACCATACATTTTAAGCTTCCCGGAAAATCTCTTCACCATTATTTTGCATCTGATACCAAACCTGCTGTTCAGCCAATCTGATGTCATTATCGAGGGGAAAATAACAGATGATAAAGCTAAGCCCATCATAGGTGCTACAGTCCGGTTGTCTGATCAAAACATCGGTACAATAAGCAATGTAGAAGGTTATTACAGGCTGGTCTTAAAACGACCTGGAGTTTACAAGATCAACATATCATCTATTGGTTTTGAGACTAAGACCTTTTTCACAAATGTTAAGCCCGGTAACTCTTTTCGTGAAGATATCATACTTATACCTTCAGTTTCCTCGCTCAATGAAGTCATCGTAAGAGGGAAAAGCGAAAAATTGACACTTGAAGCTGGCTCGTTATCTGTAGAGGCCATCGAATTGGGAAGCCTAAAAGTAGAGTCATCAGATGTGGCTGCTATTTTGAACCGTACAGCCGGAGTTAACATCAGGCAGAGCGCAGGACTAGGGAGCCCGGTTCGAATCAATATCAACGGATTACAAGGTAAGGCCATCACTTTTTTTAGAGATGGTACCCCAACTGACTACCTGGGCAATGGCTTCAATATCGCCTTGCTTCCTGCGAATAGCCTTGAGCGCATAGATGTTTACAAAGGTGTGTTGCCCATATCACTGGGTGCTGATGCACTTGGTGGAGCGCTCAATTTTGTTTCAAAGAAGAACAGGGAAAATACGATAGAGTTATCACATGAAGTAGCAAGCTACCAGACGCATCGTTCATCGGCGAATGTGCATTTAAAGGACGAACAACATCGTTTTATTGAATTGCTAAGCTTCTTTAATTATTCAGAAAACAATTATCCGGTAGATGTTCAAATAAGAGACCCGGAAACCAGAAATCTGAGAGATATAACCACCGAGAGGTTTCACGACACCTTTTTGTCTGCGTTTGGAGAAGTCCAATTAGGTGTTCGAAACAGGAAATGGACAGAGGAGTTTTCGGTAAGTGGTGGGCTCAGCCTGATTCGAGACGATATACAACACAGTTTGCAGATGCTGCAAGTGTTTGGCAGAGCTCGTCAGCAGGAAGATGGCTTTTTCGGTTCGGTGAAATACACGGAATCATCTAAAGATAATCGATTAAACATCAGTGTATTTGGAGCGTTGGGTCGACAGACCACCATGACTAGGGATACCGCACTTCAAGTATTTAATTGGTTAGGTGAGGTGGAGCGTAAACAAGGTTTTACCAGGGGAGAAGTGAATAACGGAAATATCAGCTTAGCTGAATTTACTGTCACCGAACTTGCCGGTCGTGTAACGGTCAACTATCGCATGGCTGATGATCATCAGCTCATTTTTAACAATGTTATAACCAGAAAAAGGCGAAAAGGAAATGATCCGGTAGGACCACGGGTTACGTCAGATCAACTCGATCCCCTTACTGTTCCTGCATCGCTTCTTACCAATATATCTGGCATAGAATGGAAATCGTTTTGGCTAAATAGAAACCTTCTTTTTCGCACAGGCATCAAAAACTACTACTTCAAAAATTCCGGTATTGATTTCGGAGATGTTTTTATATCCACTTTTGACCCTATAGAAAATAACGGTAATCTATTTGGAGCAAATGCCGCTATAAAATATATCGTAAATCCTTTTTTGCTAATCAAAGGCTCTTACGAATACGCTACGCGCATACCTGAGGAGGATGAGATTTACGGAGACGGTTTGTTTCTGCAATCCAATCCAGAATTGACTCCCGAAAGAAGCCACAATTTAAACATTGGTATTCGTATTGATAAAACATTCTCTTCTCACCAACTGGGCTATTTAGAACTAAATGCCTTTGCACGTCAACAACGCAACCTGATTTTTGTGCAGTCAGATGCTTTTAGCGTTCGAAATGTAAACGGAGCTGAGGCAAACGCTTATGGAGCAGAGCTTGATCTCTACTATGATATCACTGACAGACTAACATTTAATGGAAATGTGACCTTTCAGGATATCCGACTAGCTACAGCTTCGCAGTTTACGCAGGAATATTTAGTAGGTGAACGTATCCCCGACATCCCCTACTTTTTTTTCAATACAGGATTAAGATACAGGTCAAAAGAACTTTGGGAGGATACTTTTTTGACGGGTTTTATTTATCAAAACTACGTAGAAGAGTACTTTCTGTTTTTTCGGGGCAGCCCTACTGCCCTACCACCGGTGATACCGAGCAGAAACATTGTTCGGTTGGGTGTGACCACCACTATAAAAAATTGGTCTATCACTACTGAAAGTAACAATTTTTTCGATGCTAAGGTCTTCGAAAACTACAGAGAGCAAAGGCCTGGCAGAACCTGGCATTTAAAAGTGAATTATCAAATGAATTTGTAAAACAATTAAACATTAATCAATATGAACTTAAAAAGAAACAGATTATTACAACTTGTGCTTTTTACCATCACACTAGTAACCTTTCTCCATTGTGAAGATGATGATGACGATATCATTGGTCCTTCTGAACCCAATGCTGCGTTTCCGTATGTGCTCATGACTCAAACTCCCGGAGAGCAAATTGGAGGTTACTTAACTGCATTTGATTCACTGCCTAGCGGAGACATAGACCCTACCATACGTTTTAATACGGAAACGGTAACTTCATCACAAGGTATGGTCACGTATGGAAGTAGCATATATGCACGAGACTTTGAAGGCAACGACGGTGTGCTGAGATATGATATTGCAGAAGATGGCTTCATTAGCACACAAGGATTTATTGACGGTGGTCAGCGCATGAAAGTGCATGTAGTCAATGAAACCAAAGGCTACTATGCAGACTTGGAGCAATTTAATATTCAGATATTCAATCCTCAAACCATGCAGCGCACAGGTGAAGTGGACATGGAGTCTGCTAGGCAAGGTGGGCAGGATGTACAACAAGTGCTATACATGATTGCCAGAGACGGCAAACTCTTTGCAGGTTTCACTGCCGGACCCGCTGCTTTTAGTACCTTCAGAGATTCTGCTTTCTTGGCAGTAATAGACATTGAGACTGATGAATTGGAGGCAGTAAGAATCAAAGATGGAGCCTCATTTTTGGGTGACTTTTGGATTCGAACCAATCCTTTTGTCATTGACCAAAACAATGACATTTACATGACTGCTTTAGGTGACCCATTTGGAGGCGAAAATAACGGTGGCCTAAACGGAGAGGGTAGACTATCAAAAGTGTTGCGTATCCGATCTGGTGAGACAGACTTTGATGCTACCTATGAATGGGATATTGCTAATGAATTGGGCCGACCTTCGATCATGCGAAGTTTATTCATCGCTTCTGATGGCTCCGCTTACACCTGTCTTTTGACCGAAGATCTGCAAACACCAGAACTTTTTTCCCAACCAGCCTATCACTTTTTTGAGCTAGATCTAGCTAACCAGACAGGACAACAAGTTTCAGGACTACCACTAACAGCAGGCTTTGGAACCGCTACGCTATTGGAGATAAATAATCGTGTGCTCTTTCCCATTGTTAATGAAGATATGGAGTTTAACGGCTACTATTTTAAAGATCTTGAGACACAACAAACCGGTATTCAATTCAAATTATCTGCCGGAGGTCGACCCAGAAGTTTTGTAGTGCTCGACTAAGCTTTAACGTAAAAAACGGCAAATACAAAATGACTCATTAGCGCAGCACCCTAATTTGAAAGAAGTAATTAATTCGCCATTAAAAAATATATCATGAATTATTCAGATAGATAAATGTTGTCATTTTAAGATTGAAAACGTATTGGAGATTGTTATTTCCAATACGCCTCATACATTTCCAAAAAATCTCTCAGTTATAGGTAGAAATCCATTAGTTGTAGTGAATAATCAGGGCTAAAATAATTTAATGATAGCGATAAATCAGATAGAAATAATTTATATGGTGAATTCAAATCCATTTGCTCCTTCTATATATGGAATTTATTTCAATAGTTATTATCACTATATCCATGATTGTGCAATAGCCATGATCACATTTTAGGGCTGTATTTCCAAAACAAATTGTCAGGTAATTACTCAAATCAAGGACACCTCTAAAAACTTAGTTCAAGAATTTGAGGTAGCGTTTTTTTTCTGAGACAAGATATCAAAAACGGAGTTTAGCGGCGTTAAGTAAGTATTTTGATAACGAAGTATCAGGAAAAAAGATCATCTCAAAAATTGAAAGTGGGTTTTTAGAGGTGCCCTAAAACTTTCGTGCCTCGTTTAAGATTATCATTTAAGTTCAGCAAATCCCCCATTTTTACCATATTTAATGGCTGATTTGAAGTGTAATGAAAAATCTTCTTGTTTTACTCTTCTTGCTTTTTACCTTAAGTGGTAATACGCAAGAATTAGACACTGTCCAATTAGATAGTCTTGATCAAGTCTTTAAACATTTGACCCAAAAACTGGAAGCCTATGAGAAACTCTTATTGAAGAATGACAAAAAGAGAAAACAAGACTCTCTTGCCAGAGTAGACTTAATGAAAAGAATGCAACTGCTTCAGGAAAATGACAAAGTCACACAAGCGTCATTAAAGAACCAGATTAAAGAGATAGAAAAAAGGGATTCTTTACGAAATGTAGAGCAGCGAAACCGAATTTTAAAACTTAGATCGACAACCAATGGTCATCTGGTGGCTCCATTTAAAGATTCTCTTTTCTACATCTATACCAAACTAGGTCCGGTAAAAGCAGAAGATAGAGCGGCTAACGTGCAAGAGAAAATTGAAATTCTGATTCGTGATGACTTTTTTTTAACGGATTCTCTTATCGTAGAAGAACATGAAGGAACCGTGGATATCATGTACCAAAACCTCATTGTCACAAGTATTTCTGACTGGGATGCGCTTTGGATGGATACTTCAAAAGAAGAACTGGCTCAAGAATATAGAACACAAATCCTTGAATTCGTTGAAAACCAGAGAAACTCAAGTACGATCGTAAACTTTCTTGCAAGGATAGGGCTAGTTCTACTCGTCATTGGAGGATTATTTCTTATACTCTACCTTATCAACCGGTTAAACAATGGCGTCAAAGGGTGGATGTACACCCATCGCAAAAAGTATTTCACCGGTATAAAGATTGGAACATATGAATTTCTACCTCCGGCACGTCAATTGGACGTTTGCATGCGTGGAACTACCATTATAAAGTGGGCATTGTATGCATTGATTTTTTACCTTTCTCTTCCAGTGATTTTTGGCTTGTTTCCTTTTACTAAAAGCTGGGCAACCACCCTTTTAGGGTGGATATTAAGTCCGGCTAAACAGGTCTGGTGGTCTTTCTGGAACTATTTTCCCAACGTTTTCACTATTGCTGTCATTTATATAATCACTCGGTATTCCATCAAGTTTTTAAAGTTTATAACCTCAGAGATAGACGTAGGTAATCTGTCAATAACCGGGTTTCACGCTGACTGGGCAATGCCTACTTTTAAGATAGTCCGATTTCTAATTTACGCCTTTATGTTTGTGATGATATTTCCATATCTTCCAGGATCTGATTCCGATATATTTAAAGGAGTTTCTGTGTTTCTGGGCATTCTCTTCTCGTTAGGATCTTCATCAGCTATAGCAAATGCTGTAGCTGGATTGGTCATCACATATATGCGGCCCTTTAGATTAAAAGATCGGGTTAAGATTGGCGACATCTCGGGGGAAGTGATTGAAAAAAGCCTCTTGGTCACTAGAATTCGAACGACCAAAAACGAGGATATTACTGTCCCTAATTCATCTATCTTAACAGGACATACGGTAAACTATACTTCTAGTAGTAAAGAATTAGGCCTTATTTTAAATACTTCAGTCACTATCGGATATGATGTGCCGTGGAGGGAGGTGCATGAACTATTGATAGAAGCAGCGATTTCTACCGAAGGAGTGAATGTGAGTAAGGAGCCTTTTGTGCTTCAAACAAGTTTAGATGATTGGTATGTCGCTTATCAGTTAAATGCATTCACTGATATGCCAGAGAAAATTCCTTTGATCTATTCTAATCTACATGCTAGTATCCAAGATAAATTCAACAATGCTAACATAGAAATTATGTCACCTCATTATCGTGCAATGAGGGACGGGAATGATAGTACCATTCCAAATGGAATAAAATGAGCTACTTTGATAAACTTGTTTAACCCGAATTTCAAGACATTGCACCGCTGAGGTAGCTATGTAACATAAAATAGCTAACTAAAAGTGACCAAGTGACCCTTGTAGGTTTCTGATTTCCAAACAGTTGCATTTTAGCTAGATGGAATTAAAAGACATTTTGCAAAGTAACGCAGGAGATAGCTAACTTGAGGAGAAATGCAGTGATAAAGCCTACGAATTAAATGGAGAGAGATCCCTAATGGAATTCTGGTTGAAATGCATGACGCTGATGGATTAATCAGGGCTTTGAAACGCTTAATGGTGAGCCTGAAAAAACAGGTATCCCGTATAGGATACTATTAGTTTTAAAAGAGACATTTCAGGCTGCATTTTTTTGTGATCTAATGAATGAACTGGTGCCGAGTTAGATAGGGATATTATTCAGGTGTTATTCATTGAGATGAGGTAACATGTTGAATAGGAGGTAATTGATTTCGAATAAGATAAAAAAATTGTTCACCAAATTTGAGGGATAAAATCCTTCAGTATGAATATTAGAATCCTTTGAAAAACCCGCCTTTTGGGCCAACTCTTCGTTACTCAAAATTTCAAAAGGCTTATTTACGACCATTAAACTACTTTTTTGAAATTCCGAAAGCCTTGATTTGAACCAAAAATCCCGTTTTGCAAGGGATTCTCTTATTATGACCCGATTTTTTAGTCAGCTAACTATTTGTAATGATTTTATAATGAGATTACTATTTATGATATTTATTCTATGGGAAGCATAGATAAGTTAGAACTATCTCCGGAAGACAGAAAGGAGTTCCTACTTAGGTCAAGGTCTTATACATTAGGAAGTCGGGACGTTCTTCGTTCCCTAACCATATTGTTATGTTTAGAAGGAAAGAGCTATGATTCGATTCAAGATGCGCTTAAAATCAGCAGACCAGTCATCAATAAATGGAAAGGTCGTTACAAGCAGCATGGAATACAAGGGTTATAAGATGCAGCCCGTCCCGGCAAGCTACAGAAATATCAGAAAGTAGATAAAGCAAGGGTCATCCAATTGGCTTGTAGCAATCCAGAAGGGGGGTATACGAGTTGGAGTCAGAGAAGAATTGCTCAACAAGTTGGTATGAGACAAACTAAAGTAAAGCAGTTGTTAAAGGAAAACGACCTGAAACCCCATAAGGCAGCTTACTGGTGTGGGAAAAGTACTGATCCTGAACTTGAGGAGAAAATGCTTAATGTCATTGGTCTTTATCTAAACCCTCCGGAAAACGCGTTGGTGTTGTCGGTAAATGAAAAAACGAAATACAAGCGTTGGATCGTAGCCAGCCTGAATTGCCCTTACAAACAGGAAAACCCAAAAGATTGACCGCCACTTA
>JBCCLN010000131.1:0-11220 GCA_039026865.1 Bacteroidota bacterium
ACGCTGAAACTTTCTTGAGGTTTCTGAAGAAAATTTATCGAAAGTATCCTAAAAAACACCTTCACGTGATTGCAGATAACCTTAACGTTCACAAGCACAAAGCCATCAGGGAGTGGGTGAATTCAAAAAAAAGAATGACGCTGCATTTTACTCCAACCTACTCATCCTGGTTAAACCAAATTGTGGACGTTTACAACAAAGAAAGAGCTAAACCTTTTGAATGGACTTATGATGGAACAAAAAATAGTTCGATAAATAACTAATCTTCACAATAGATATTGTGAAAAGAGATAATTACAGAAACTTTAGTGAGAAAATTGTCCAGCTTATTCTTCCGTTTCTCCGCTTTGCGAGTCTATCATTTCATCAGTACTTTGATTTTCATCTTCAGAATTTGGAATCTCTTTCTTTTTTTTCTTTTTAAATAAGCCCCTGAAAAAAGGTTTTTTGGTTTGTGCGGAATCAGTACTTAGGTCTTGAGATGCAACAGATTCTGGTTGTGGTTCCGGTTCTGGACGATGATCAATCAAACGATCCGCATAGTATTTATTATAATAAAACTGCTCCACGTTGAAATTATCAGAGAGATTATATCCATAAAGAAACCTGGTTTCTTTCTTTTCTTCCGAGTTATCCTGGACTAAGGGAGTAATGGCAAGCGAATCTGCAGAGGCTAAACTCAACGAATCAATAGCGCGTGAATCTTCGAAATCTTTTGCTACAAAATCGTCGGATATGGGTTTAGGACCGAGCACATTTTCCATTGGAGCAGTCTGCATACGGTATTTTTTGATTGGCATAAATACGGGTTTAATTATTCCGTATTTCGTTCGTGCCGGGACTTTCCAGGGCACCACTTTTTCACTAGCGTAAGCGTAATAATCTGTTTTAGGCTGTTGAATTACTTTGGCGGTTATCGTGTCGTTTATGTTATCATCTGTATCGATTTGTGTAATAAATTGAGTTCTTGTATTTTCATCCAATTGCCATACGTATGAATAGAATGCAAAACGTATAGAATCATCCAAGATATACATACTTTGGTAAGCAGGGCATATCACTTTATCCTTACATGAGATAAAGGTAAACATACATAACAAGACGAAGACTCTCTTCATAGAGACCTGTTGACAGCCTTTGGCTTGGACCAAAATTAGGTCCATTTTATAACATACTTCCTTGATAACGATGAAATTGAACTTTTAGTAGATTATTTGGATGAAAGATTGGCGTAGATTTGTTGATATATCTTGTCTACCCACATCTCATACATCTTTCCGGAGGGATGAAGCCCATCATCAGCCACTAGATTTAGATCATCTTCTGCCTTTCTACTGATGGTAGTAATATTGACAAATCCGATATCTCTAAGTGTAGAAATTTTCTGAGCAATGGCGTTATAACTATCTAACTCATGAGCAATTTTTTCTTTGTCCATTCCTTTTTCTTCTGCAAAAGGTGTAACCCCATAATCCGGGATAGAAAGTACAAATACATGACGTGGATTTCCGTTGGCAAATTCTATCGCTTTGTCTAATAATAACTTAAATTCATTCTTGTATTGATCTTCGTCATAACCGCGGTATTGATTGTTGACCCCGATCAGAAGGCTTACTAAATCGTATGTACCTTTTACATCTGACTTTATAATTCCAGATTGTAGTTCATCCGTAGTCCACCCTGTTTTGGCTATGATGGTTGGCTCCAATGTAATCGAATCCTTCTTTAATTTATCCGCAAGTTGCATTGGCCATCTTTCATTCTTAGAAACGGATTCCCCAATAGTATAAGAATCACCCAAAGCCAAAAAGGTATATTTATTAGGGTTATTCAATTTCCTACTGTTTGATGTGCAGGCAATTAAAATAAGAACAGGAAAAAAATCGAAAAATCTCATTATTTGGGTTTTAAGCGTAAAATAAGGATTTTATCAGTTTTGCTTATTAGATGATTGTATCATATATCCCGTCCGGGATCAGTGAACCCTTATTTATGCTCAGGCTTATGTCTTCACCAATGTTATAATTATTAGAATGAGTATGGATGAATAACGTTTCATTTTCAATTTGTACCAAAAGCTCTGTGTAATGTCCGTAATATTGTACTTCAACGATTCTGCCTCGTCTTGAATTAGTACTATTAGCTATCTCTACATGGTATGGTCTGACTATCGCCCGGTTATCTATTACAGTAAATGCACGATCGGTAATATTCCACGCATTCACAGAAATTAGGCTGTAGGAACCAAATAATCCAGCGACATATTCATCTATGGGTCGTTCATAAAGTTGCCGAGGAGCATCTTCCTGAACTACTTCACCTTTTCTTAAAACCATAATTCTACTGGCCCAAGAAAGAATATCCATAGGATCATGAGCTACCATAATGATTATAACTCCTAAGGCTTTATCTACCTCATTGATAACTTTTTTTATGATTCTTTTATGATTGAAATCCAGATTGGAAAAAGGTTCATCAAGCAAGAGCACTTTGGGTTTTTTCAGCAATGTCTTAGCCAAAGCAATTCTTTGTTTTTCACCTCCAGAAAGTTCCTCGGTGCCTCTATCTAAGAGATGAAATATCTGACAAGCTTGAAAAATGTAATTCGATTCTTCCAAAGAGGTACCATAAGGTATCTCAAGGTGCTCCTCTACTCGTATGAACTTTGGAAGTTCAAAATATTGGGATAAATAACTAATGCTTTTATTTCCAGGCACTAATCTTCTGTTGGGTCCAAGTACTCTCTCTTTATCTATATGTATTTCTCCTGTATCAGGCTGTGATAAACCGGCTAAGATCCTTAAAAGAGTGGTCTTACCAGATCCTGTCTCTCCTAAGATGCCTAAGCGCTCGTTTGGGTTCAAATCAAAACTCAGGGGTTTTAGAGAACCTTTTTTTGAAATAATGTTAACTTCTAGCATACTGTTTTTTCTAGCAGCTAAACAACACTAGAGAGGTCTTAATGTTACCACTCGTATCATTCATCCTGATACGTTATTATCGATTTGATTAGTTTGATTTCAGTTGTCTACGTTCTTTTCAGTAACAACATGCTACACAGCGTAAATTTGGATTACGGCATTAAAAGGTTTAATCTGAAAGCTTTTTTAACTCATCCTTTAGCTTCCTTGGTAGTTTACTCACTACCAATTCATAGCTATGGTTAATTAAATGATGGATTTTATCATCTGGAACACTACCATCGGTTGACACAGAATTCCAAAATTTTTTATGCATATGGTAACCTGGGCGGATGGCCCCATCAAACTTTTCCCTAAGCTCAATAGCGTATTCCGGATCACATTTTAGGTTAATAAACTCAAAGCTGTCTATACCAGTTAGCGCATACATTTTGTCCATAACCTTAAAAACCAAGGTATCTGGTCCGAAAGGCGTATGTTCGGTTGTTCCAACTTTGGTAAGGCAATACTCTCTAAATTCTTCAATGTTCATTATTCTAAGATAATTTGAGAAAAATTTAGATTAATCTAAATTTTTGTTTTGAATTAACTAATTAATAATTTTGCTTTGACTATAAAGAACAAAATAATCATGAGATACTTTTTATTTTTTTTTATTTCTGTTCCAACACTAACATCTGCCCAGCATCATTTGAAAGGGATCGTACATGTTCAAGAAAAGGGGTTGCCAGGAGCAACTGTTCAATTACTCGGAACGCAGTACGGAACAACATCAGGAGTTGACGGATCATTCGAATTATCAGGAATGCCAAAAGGGAGCTATGTCATGGAGATTCGGTCCGTAGGGTTCAAAGTTCATAAGTCACAAGTATTAATTCCTTCTAGCAAAGCTTTCAAAGTGTCGCTAGTTGAAAGTGCACTGAACATTGATGAGGTTGTGGTGACGGGAACAATGCAGCCTACCTACGTTTCAAGATCTCCCGTAAAAGTGGAAGTAGTTACGGCCAACTACCTCAATACCTACACGCCATCTGCAGCTACCAGTCTTGTTGAGGGTATTTCTTTGGTAAATGGCGTGCAGGAAGTGGTAGCTTGTGGGGTTTGCTTCACGAATAGCATCTCCATCAATGGTTTACCCGGTCCTTATACCGCTGTGTTAATGGACGGATCTCCTATCTATGGTAACCTCGCCTCTGTTTATGGGCTTAATGGAATCCCCAGTATGATTATTGATAAGTTTGAAGTAATCAAAGGACCAAGCTCTACCCTTTACGGCTCTGAAGCTGTAGCCGGAGTGATAAATATCATTACAAAAGACCCTTCGCAACAGCCAAGAGCTACCATTGATATTATGGGAACTTCTCACTACGAATCCTTTGGAAATTTATCTCTCGCACCAAAAGTTGGTAATAGTCATGGATTCATTGGTGTGAATTATGCTTATATAAATGATTTTAAGGATGATAACGGTGACGGTTTTGGAGATAACATCAACCTTGACCGTGTCTCCCTCTTTTCCAAATGGAACATCTCCCGACCTTCAGAGAAAAAATTTACAATAACAGGAAAGTACTACTACGAAGATCGTAGAAACGGCGTGGAAGCATTTCTAAAAGATCGGAATTATCGAGAATTACGGGGCAATGATGAAGTATATGGAGAAAGTATTTATACTCATCGTTTTGAACTATTTGGCACGTATGAGTTCGATTTAATGGAAAAAATTAAATTAGATTACTCCCTCAGCACACATGATCAAGACAGCTACTACGGAACGGATTATTATAAAGCTTCACAAGATATTCTATTTATCAACCTCATATGGCAAAAATCACTATCAAATCACTCATTAACAGGAGGTTTGACTTCAAGATATCAAAGTTATGATGACAATACAATAGCAACCGAAAATACTGAAGAGAACCTGCCTGATAACCAATACATCCCTGGGATTTTTATTCAAAACGAATGGGAAATAGACGATCAAGTAACTGCGCTTCTTGGAAGCAGGATAGACCACTATGAAAATCATGGATTTATCTATTCTCCTCGGTTGAGTTTGAAATACAAGCCAGGAGCTTGGACTACTTTAAGGTCTAATTTTGGAACCGGTTTTAGAATCGTGAACCTTTTTACTGAGGACCACGCATTTGTAACCGGTCAGCGCGAAGTCATCATTGAAGAAGATTTGCAGCCGGAAGTGTCTTATAATGGCTCCGTTAATCTAAATCATCTTTTTACATTTAGAGAAAGTCAAGGGATGATTGATATCGATGTGTTCTATACCTACTTTACTAATAAGATCACTCCTGATTATGAAATGGATGGGGAGATTCGATATGCGAATACCAATGGCTACGCTGTAAGCAAAGGAATAGGTGTGAACATGCAGCAAGAATTTGCTTTTCCTTTGTCTTTTAATTTAGGATTTAATTATCAGGAAGTAACAGAAATTGAAAACGATGAAACGAGAGATATTGAATTTGCTCCAAAATGGACAGGGATTCTTGCTTTGAACTATCATTTTAAAAAATGGAATACAGTGCTAGGTTATACAACTCGTGTAACCGGTCCAATGATGTTGCCGGAAGTTTTTGATCTGGACGAAAACGGGGATCCTCTTTCCGAGCCACGCCCGACAAATTCAGACGACTTTGCCCTACACAATCTTCAGATCACTAAAGATTTAAAAAAAAGATTTTCCCTATACGGAGGGATACAAAACATTTTTAATTATGCCCAACCTTGGTCGCCGGTTACTGGCATCAACGATCCGAATACTAACCTTGGGTTTAGTGACAATTTTGACACCGCTTACTCTTATGCACCTATTCATGGACGAGAGTTTTATTTGGGCCTTTCGTGGAGCTTGTAATTACATCTCCATCAAGAACTAATAATTAAGTTTATTTAATGTCTCTAAGAAAACAGTATGTTTTGAAGGAAAACGATGTTTTTAGCTCATTAGAGCATGTTTTTTGAAATTTTAATGAAAACGCAATAAAACAACAGGTTTCCCTTCTATTCATCTGAATTTTGAAAAAATGATAAATTAATTCCAAAGTATAAAATAGATTCGATTCATTCCTTCGCTAAAAAATATGCTCTAAGTGTCAGTAGTGTGTTTTTGTCTTTTCTTAGAGACACTACTTATATTGTAAATGAATAGATGCTTATTCACGATCATGAAAAAGTTATCAAGGAGATTGAGCGAATTTTTAAATCCCGTAAGCAATACCGGCTTTAGTTCTCAATAGCGGTCGTTTTCCAGAAATGAATTGGAATGAAGAATTGGTTGGGTTTTAAACTTTTCACAGGCCATCTTCACTTTTTTACATGTGGATTAAATAGTGTATTGGGATAAAGACCTAATTAAGCACGGATTATTCACACAAATAGTGGCGGGTTGACTCAAGTAATTGATTTACCGTAGTCAAATATGTATACTGAATGATTTTTGATTCCTTAAATTCAGGGAACGATTTTGTCCTCTCATTTGAAATCAATTATCTCAGAGAATCCTTTGCAAAACTGGATTTTTGGTTCAAATCGAGGCTTTCAGAATTTCAAAAACGTAGTTTCAGAACTCCTGACTCGACGTAAATTTCCTGTCGCAAACACACCATAATGATCGACAGAAAATCTTTTTTTAACGATAAAAGATGTTTTTGAATTTAAAATGATACAGTATGCGACAAAGAGAATCTACGAACTATCATTATCTATTACCTCATTTTAGGAGTCAGGTCAGGAGTTCGGCATTTACGACCAGTAAACTACGTTTTTAAAATTCTGAAAGCCTCGATTTGAACCAAAATCCAGTTTTGTAAAGAATTCTTGAAAATAATTTTTAAGAAAAACGCGGATTAAATCTTACTAAGAAATAGCAAATCATGAAAATTATACCGGCTACAGTTACCATCGCACCGGCTATGGACCCATCAAGAAAGTATGACAAATAATATCCTAAAAAGGCACTAACTATTCCAAAAATAGTACTAAGCAACAACATCGATTGGAGATTTCTTGTCAGCAAATAAGCGGAAGTGGCAGGTACTATCAAGAATGCAACAACTAAAATTGCTCCTACAGATTCAAAAGATGCAACAGTAGTCAGTGATACCAGGCCCATTAATAAATAATGCCATTTACCTGTAGAAATACCAATAGCTTTTGCATATGCAGAGTCAAAAGTGGTAATAAAAAGTTCTTTATAGAAAAGATAAATGAAGGTGAGAATAGCAAGCAATACGAAAATCAAAATAATCACCGCCTCCGGACCAATTGCCCTGCCTGAAGCAGTGTAGATTAAATTGATAGGTACATATGCTATTTCACCATACAGAATGCAATCCTGGTCGATATGCGCATTACCTGCGTAATAGGTAACAAGTATCACTCCCAATGCGAATAGCCAAGTAAAAGTGACACCAATTGAGGCATCTGTTTGTAGTCTACCTTTCTGATGAAAAAACTCGATTAAGAATGTGGTAAAAACTCCTAAAATTCCGGCACCCACCAGCATCCAAATGGATTGCATACTGCCTGCCAATAAAAAAGCAATGACAATACCGGGTAATACAGAATGTGAAATGGCATCACCTACCATAGACATCTTTCTTAAAATTAAAAATGACCCTAATAATGAACAGCTAACTGCCACTAAAGATCCGGTTAATATGATCCAAAAGGCATCTGTCATTTTGGGATTGCTGAGCTGTGAGGGTCAGACGTAGGATAGTCAAGAAGTTTCTCCAATCTGCTTTCAAGTTCCGGAGTGATTATGTGCTCAATTGTATCGGCATCTTCATGAACATGGTCGGGAGCTATCCTTAGATATTCGGTTAAATACAATTCCCATAATCTATGCAATCTGGTGATTCGTTTTCCCTTTTCATAACCATCATTCGTTAGATACCACTGATTCAAATCTTTGTCTATATATCCGTTTTTCTTGAGTTTTCTCAGTCCTTTAGCTAGTTGTTTAGGCGGGAAATTCCTTACTAGCCTCAAGTCATTTTCATTTACTTTATTAAAATAGTTTGCACTGTTTTCACCTATCCGATAAAAGGTTTTAAGCAAATTTTCTTCGAGAAGTTGATGATGTATAGCAACCCTTCGGAGTTGCCTGATGAGGATTCCTTTCTTCGGTGCAAAAAAGAATGAAATAATTGCTATAATAGACAGAATCATTACCATCCACGGGCCTGTAGGCATAGAAGGAGCACTATAAGAAATAAAAGCTCCTGACACTCCAGAGAATGCTCCAAAGAGCGCCGCTAGTAAAATCATCTTCGATAATTGATTAGTCCAGAATCGAGCAGCTGCGGCCGGAGTAATTAACATTGCAGCCATCAGTACCACTCCGACCGCTTGTACTCCTGTGACCACCGCCATAACTGTTATGGAAGTCAAAAGAATTTCCATTTTTTTTAAAGGTAAACCTATGACTCTAGCAAAATTTGGGTCAAAGCTTATGAGTTTAAATTCTTTGAAAAACAAAAAGACGATAAGAAGGACGATGATAGCGATAATGCTAAATGCAACCAAGTCCTTTCCAACAAGCGCTGCAGCCTTGCCAAACAAAAAAGTATCAAGACCACTCTGGTTAGCATTACCTGAATGTTGTATATGAGTCATTAAGAGTATACCTACACCGAAGAAGACGGAGAGTGCTAGACCTGTAGCCGCATCTTCCTTAATCTTAGTATTTCTTGTAATTGCGTCCATTATCAATATAGATGCCCAACCAGAGATAAATGCTCCGAGGATAAGAAAAAATGGGTCTTTACTTTCTGAAATAATAAATGCCATGCATATTCCAGGAAGTATCGCGTGGGAAACCACGTCCCCAACTAGTGATTTTTTTTTGATAAATGTAAAACAGCCTACGATGGATGAACTGATAGAAAGAAGTACCGTACCGAATACTACATACCTAATATTGATATATTTAAAAGAAAAAAACTCAACGAACGTTTCCATTACTGTTTTTCTCTTGCTTTAAATTCTCCTTTTTTCACCAAGTCACCCACTTCGCTAAGTAATGTCAATTTACCACCATAGGTTTCCTCCAGTAATGAAGGAGTAAATACTTCACTGATTGGCCCTGATGATACAAGTCTCAGATTCAAAAGAAGGACCCAATCAAAATAATTTTCAACTGATTGAAGATCATGATGTACCGCGATGATGGTTTTTCCCTGGGAAGCAAGATTTTTTAGTAGTTCCACAATGGATTTTTCCGTTGCTGCATCTACGCCAGCAAATGGCTCATCTAGTAGATAAATCTCTGCTTCTTGAACAAGAGCTCTCGCAAGAAAGACTCGTTGTTGCTGTCCTCCGGAAAGTTGGGAAATCTGTCGTTTGGAAAACATATCCATTCCTACCATTTCAAGTGCTTTCATGGCAGCATCTTTATCTGCTTTTCTTGGTTTTTTGAAAAGTCCTAAACGAGAATACCTTCCCATGAGTGCCACATCCATGACAGAAGCAGGGAAATCCCAATCCACAGATTCCTTTTGTGGTACGTAGCTTACTTGTTTTCTTATTGAATCAAGTTCTTTATCAAAAATCTTTACATATCCTGAATTAATATCCACAAGATTCATAATTGCCTTAATGAGTGTAGATTTTCCAGCTCCATTAGGACCAATTATTCCACAAAGTGCTCCTTTAGGAATAGTAAAGTCTATTCCCCATAATACCGGCTTTTTTTCGTAACTGACCGTTAAATCATGAACCTCCAAGACTGGATTTTCTGCTGGTATAATGATATGATTATTCATTCTATTTAAGCGCATCTACGATAGTATCAACATTCTTTTTGAACATCCCAATGTATGTACCCTCTTCGGTTCCCAACTCACCCATGGCATCAGAGTAAAGCGATCCTCCGATTTTTACATCATGTCCCTTTTCCTGACAGCCTTTTATCACCGCATTTATAGATTTTTCAGACACACTTGTTTCTACAAAAATTGCTTTGATTTGATTATCGATGATCAGGTCTATCAAGTTCGCTATGTCCTTAAGACCAAAATCTGAAACAGTAGAGATACCTTGTAAAGCTTCTACTCTTATTTCATAGGCATCACCGAAATATCCAAAAGCATCGTGGGCTGTAACGAGTACTCTTTGTGTTGATGATAATTCACTTAATCTATCCCTGACATACTTGTCCATTGAATCTAATTTTACGAGATATTTGGACATATTTTCTCCGTAGTATTTTGCATTCTCAGTATCTAAAGACACAACGGCGTTGCCTATTGCACTCACTACATACTGCCACCTTTTTACATCAAACCAGACGTGAGGATCAAAGGAATCTTTATGATTGACAGAAGATAACAATAAACTGTCTGGAATGCTTTCTGCTGCAGCTAAAGTTGGTTTTCTTTTGCCCAATTCCTTTAGGATATCGCTCATCTTTCCCTCCAGAAAAATACCATTATAAACGATAAGTTGTCCATTTCTAAGCTTAGTTAAGTCCCCCTGTGTGGCTTTATATAAATGAGGATCTACTCCCGGGCCCATGATCGCCTCACAAGTCATTTTATCTCCAACAATATTTAGCACAGCATCATAGAGCATTCCCGTTGTAGTGATTACATGTAGTTTTGTACTATTTTCCTTACTGCTACCAGTTGAACAAGAGATAAGTAAGATGAAGATAAGTGGTAAGATTAGTGTTTTTTTCATACAATCGCTGTTATCATTAAATTGTCTGCAATAGGTTTGGAAATGAATTGAGTTTCTTTCTCATCTACCTTTACCGAAACAGATCCATCAAACTTCATCCGATCCACGATAGTAATTTTAACTCCTAGTTTTATTCCAATATTATCAAGATGTTTAAGGAGTGTTGAATCATCGTTGCTCACTGAAACAATAATTCCTTTTGTACCTACAGTCAAATCGGAAGCTGAAGCTTTTACCGTTTCTTTCATTTCTCCTTTCTCATTGGGTATTGGATCACCATGAGGGTCTACTTTAGGATATCCTAAAAATTTATCTAACCGGCTGATCAAAAGTGGAGAACGAATATGCTCTAACTGCTCCGCTATCTCATGAACTTCGTCCCATTTAAATGATAATTTTTCCACCAAAAAAACTTCCCAAAGTCGATGCTTCCTAATGATTCTCAGCGCCATTTCTTCGCCTTTGGTAAGTAGCGTTGCTCCCTTATATTTCTGATGCACAATTAATTTTTTTTGAGACAGTCGTTTTACCATATCGTTTGCTGATGCGGGTGAAGTGTTCATACTTTCCGCTAAAGAATTGGTATTCACATTCG